>DAOQBX010000083.1:0-6614 GCA_035340155.1 Anaerolineales bacterium
GGACCTTGCCGCATTTGCATTTGCGCCTCGGTTCGGAAAAACGTTCCGGTGACCTGGTCATCCGCACCAAGGACCTGAGCGTGGGGTTCCCTGATAAATTCCTGTTCAAGTCACCCGATATTGAATTGCGAAGGCAGGACTGCGCCGCGTTGATCGGCCCGAACGGCGCGGGGAAATCCACTTTCCTAAAAACTATTCTCGGTCAGTTCGAGCCGCTGGAAGGTGAAGTGGTGCTGGGTTCAAGCCTGCACATCGGTTACTTTGCACAGGCGCATGAAGGGCTTGACCCCGAAAAGACCCTTTTGCAGGAGATCGACTCGGTCATGCCGAACTGGCTGCCGGGGCAGATCCGCGATTATCTTGGCAAGTATCTTTTCAGCGGCGATGATGTATATAAGAAGGTCGGCATGCTCTCCGGCGGCGAGCGTGGACGGCTGGCCCTGGCCAAGCTCGCTTTACAGGATACGAATCTGCTCCTGCTCGACGAACCGACCAATCACCTCGACATCCCATCGCAGGAAGTATTGGAATCTGTGCTCGAAGATTACACCGGCACCATCCTGCTCATCTCGCATGACCGGTACCTGGTCGATGCGCTGGCAACCCAAATCTGGGAAGTGAACCCCAATGAGGGCGAACTGCTGGCCTTCAAGGGCACCTATTCCGAACTGCGGGCCGAACGTGAGCAGAAGGAATACGAAGCGTTCATGGCGGCGCAGAAGAAAACCGATGTGCGAGATTCGAAAGAGGATGACCGAGCATTGACGAACGACTCTCGAAGATCGAAGAATGCCAACACAAAAGAAGAAAGAAGAAAGATCGCACAGTTGCAGGAGTTGGAGAACACCATTGCCGAACTGGAGAAAACCCTGGCGAACCTGACGGCGCAATTGGAGAGTCCGCTGGTGCGGCCGGACGAGGTGGTCAAGATCGGGAAGGAATATAACCGCGTCCAGGCCGAGATGGATGAGAAACTGGCGGACTGGGAACGGATGCAGACGGAAGGCTAGGAATCGCTTTATATTTGTTATATACTCGGGCCCAATCTGGGGATCATCATCCAAACCAACTTCGCCAAGGAGGTTTTATATGGAATTTGACAAGATCTTCAAATCAGTGGAGGAAGCGGTCTATGAGGTCATGGTCTGGCTATTGCTGTTACCCAAGACCTTTATCCGCACGATGACCCATCCGATAGATGCAATGGATTACATCAATGCAGAATGGGAAAAGAACCCTGATGACCGTTTCGATGAATATCTTTCCCCAGTGCTTTTGTGGCTGTTATCAGCGGTCATTCCGATCACCTTCTTTGTGTCCATTGCGAGCGGTGCGGAAGACGTCTCCAAGAAATTTACGGATCTGATCTACCCGATCACGTTTTACATGATGGTCATTCCTTTTGTCTATATTGCCTGGATGGAATGGTTAAACAAAGAACCGGTAAGACGGTCCACTTTGAAGGTATCCTTCTATCGGCATTGTTACGCCCTGGCACCCGCCCAATTGTTAACCATCCTGTCGTTGGGCGCAGTGTTCATCCACTGGATATTTATTCTATTACCTGCCCTGATCCTCCCGGCCTATGAGGCGGTGGTCTTCAAGGCCGAACTTGAGGTGAGTTACTTTAAAGCATTTCTATATGCATGCATCCCCCAGATCGCCGTTCTCATCTTTATTGTTGTCGTTATCTTGACCCTGCCAACTCTCCCGGCGCCATAGGTCAACAACACAAGCGTAATAATTAAAGGAAGGAGATTGCATGCCCCTCACATTCAACGGGAAAACATACAACAGCGTCGAAGAGATGCCCGCCAACGAGCGGCAGGCGTTCGAGAAGGTATCCGCCCTGCTGGCAGACAAGAACGGCAACGGCATCCCCGACTTTCTGGAAGGCGACATCGCCCAAAAGGTGCTGACGGCCTACTCCGGCAACCTCACCATCAACGGGCAGGAATACCACAGCCTCGAAGAACTGCCGAATGACACGAAAGACCGCATCCGCTCCGCCTTTGGCATGCTCGCCAAAATGGGCCTGGTCTCCCCTGAAAGCACATCGGCCACGGTGACCCAAGTGCAAAGCGTCCATGTGGAGCCCAAGCAGACGGCCGTATCCAAACCCTTTGCACCGGCACAAACCCCATCGGTCATGGAAGAAGACCGCGGTTCAAATATCTTCGTGCTGGTCATCGGCGTTGTGGTGTTGTGCTTTGTGCTGGCCGTGGCCGCCTTCGCTGTGTTCTACTTCACAGGACGATGAAACTCATCCTGATCTACACCCTGATCGCGGGCGTGATCTCCGGCCTGACCGCACCGATCCCCGGCACCTCCCTGCTGCTGACCGGACTGGAGATCTACATGCTCGTGCATATATCCAGGGAGCACGACTCCAAACTCGGCCTGAAAGAGATCGGCTACTCGGCCATCGCCCTTTACGGTCTCTCCACCACGCTCAAAGATGCCGCGCTCGAACTGCTGACCTTCGTGCCTGTCATCGGCTGGTTCGCAGAAGTGATCGTGGCGATGCTGTTCGTCTTCTTCCTGGGGATGCTGGCCGACCTGTACTTCAAGAAAAAACACTAAAAGGCAGAACAAACAAGAACTCCCCGCAGCAACGGGGAGTTCTTGTTATATACAGCAGGGCGCGCCTATGGGACGGGCGGGACCTTGAGCACCACGCCGACCAGATACCCGGCCAGGGCACTGACCGTGCCGATCAACATCATTTCGGTGCCGCTGCGCATGGGGCGGCCGACCGTTACACGCGCCTTATAAGCGCCGATGCCGAACAGGACCAGCGCCGTCACCAGCACCGACATCCACATGCTGATGTGCACCGGCAGGAACAGGAACGGAATGACCGGCACGAGCGAACCGATGATGGCGGAAAGGCCCACGACCCAGGCCGCCTTCATGGCCGTCTTGCGATCCACCGGCGAGAGTTGATGCTCCTCGGCCATCATCACCGCCACCCAGACATCCTTGTTGGCCGTGATGGTTTCCACAATGCGATCCAACAGGTCGCCGCTGAAGCCTTTGCTGGCATAAATATCGCGGATCTCCTTCTTCTCGAGGTTGGGCGCTTCTTCAATATGGCGGTGTTCGCGCTCATACTCGCTCTGGTAGAGATCGGCGTCGGCGAGCGTGGTGGTGAAAGCGACCGCACCCATCGAGATCGATTCGGCGAAGGTGGTGGCAAGACCCGCCACCAACACCACCCGCGCATCGTTCGTGGCGGCTGCGATCCCCAGTACGACCCCCAGTACGTTCACCAAGCCATCCTGCGCACCGAGAATAAAGTCGGAAAGGCTTGAGCCGCGCTTATGCGGATCAACCACCGTATGATGGATATGTTCCTGTTGATGTGTAGTATGACTTGAAGTTTCCATAGAATAATCTTACTCACAACAGAAAAATTATATAATGGACGAATGTCACGCCTGACCCGATTTATCCTGCCCCTTGCTTTAGCGGTACTGGCCTGCATGGGAGGAGTCCCCGCTCCCGTGCCAACAGACATTCCAACGCTGACGCTCACAGCAACCCAAACGCCGACCGCCGCCCCGACGCTGACACCCTCCTCCACACCGACACCGACGCCTCCAGCGCGCCGGGCGCTGATCCTATCCATCGACGGGTTCCGCCCCGACGCCATGCCGCTTGCGCCCATGCCGAACCTGACAGCCCTGCTGTTGAGTTCCGCGTATACGCTGAAGGCACAGACCGTTTACCCGAGCGTGACCCTACCCGCACACACCTCCATGCTGAGCGGACAATGCCCCGCAAAGCATCAAGTGGACTGGAACGATTACCTGCCCGAGCGGGGCTATGCCCAGGTGACCGACCTCTTCGATGTGGCGCATGCGGCCGGCATGCAGACGGCCATGTTCGTGGGCAAGGAGAAACTGCGGCAGATCACCGAACCGCCCAGCACGGACGTCTTCCAATATATCAATGACCGCGACCTGGTGATCACAGAGAAATTGATCGAGAGCTTCCCGGCGGATTTCCGACTGCTCTTCGTACACTTCCCCACCCCGGATGGAATGGGACATGAATACGGGTGGATGTCGCCGGAATACCTGAGCGTGCTCTTCCGCGCGGACCAGGCCATTGCCCAGTTGCTGACAGCGTTGGAGGTACGCGGCCTGCGCGACGAGACACTGGTCATCATCACAGCCGACCACGGCGGACACGACACCACACACGGCTCGAGCCTGCCCGAGGATATGACGATCCCGTGGATCGCGAACGGAGCAGGCATTCACCCCGGAGAGTTGACCCACCCCGTCACAACGGTGGACACGGCGGCAACGGCTGCGTTCGCATTGGGGTTGGACCTTCCTGCCGAGTGGGACGGTGTACCGGTGTACGAGGCGTTTGGTCTGCCGGTGAAAGAAGCCTCACGAGGCTGCCCATAAAACAGCCCCCGCCCTGGGAAACCCAAGGCGGGGGTTTTGAAAAGGGACACACTTTCAATGAAGAACAACTCCAAGGCGAAGCAGCGCTTTCGGCGGGGAAAGAAGCGTTGGACTTATTCCGCAGGCAGAGCATCCGGCAGTTCGTCTTCGAGGTTGCGGATGTGCGGGTTGGCGTAGACGAAGGCGCTGATCAATAAGGCCATCACGCCGGAGATGATGAACATCAACCCGATGCCGCGGCCGGGACCCGTGCCGAGAACTTGACCGATGAAGGTGTGAGCCAGGGCGCCGTCTGCGCTCATGAGCGGCTCAAAGAAACGGTCGGCGAGAGGACCGGCTGTGAGGAAGGCGAGCGGCATCATGGATTGGGAGATGGCAGAACGGACCGAGAAGACACGTCCCTGTACATCACGCGCGACCTTGGATTGGAAGATGACCTGACCGTTGCCGGAAGCGAGCGGGACGAAGAACATCAGGGTGAAGACCCCCGCGCCGATGAAGTAGGGATCGAGGCGCAGACCGGCGATGATGAAGCCGATGACCCCAAGAGAGATGAAGGCGATGACGGCAGGGATGCGGCGTTTGGCACCGCCCCAGGCGCTCATGACGATACTCCCGACGAGCATCCCCGCGCCCATCACCGTTTGAATGACGCCGAGGATGTCGGCTGAGTAGGTGCTGAGCACCATGGGGATCAACAGCACGGTGGACCAGTTCAGGATGAAGTTGACCATGGCATAGTACAAGAGCAGGCTGAACAAGCCGCCGCGTTCGCGCAGGTAGCGCCAACCGAAGACAATATCCTGCCAGAGGTTGGAGTCCTGGTGCTCGGGAGCACGCTCCGGTTGGGGAATACGGACGAGGAAGAGCGCGCCGATGGCGAAGAAGAAGGTGACAAAGTCAATGATGAGGATGCCGTTCAGGCCGATGAAGACGAAGAGCGCACCGGCAAGGACGGGGGTCAATATATTGGTGATGGCCTGACCCATCTGCACCAGACCGTTGGCGCTGCCGAGTTTCTCCCTGGGCACGATCATGGTGACGGAGGCGGCGTAGGCGGGTTCTTGAAAGGCGCTGAAGACCGAACCGAGCGCGGCAATGACGTAGATATGCCAGAGTTGCAGCCCGTTCAGGCCGAGCAGGATGAAGACCGCCAACGAGAGCAGGGCGTTGAAGGTATCGGCGAGCATCATGATGAGGCGGCGGTTGTAACGGTCGGCGAAGGAACCGGCAAAAGGCAGGAGCAGGATGCGCGGAATGGTGCCCAGCAGTACGGTGATGGCAAAGGGCGTGGCTTGTTTGCTCTGGTCGTAGATCCAGACGCCGATGGCGAAGCTGGTCAGACCGGAGCCGAGCATCGAGACCAACTGCCCGCTCCAGATGGTGAAGAAGGTCTTCATGTCGCGCGGTGTTTCAAGCGGGGTCGTTTCGAGGGTGGTCATGGGTTCTCCTACTATGGGTAAGGCACTTAAGGATTACAAGGATAAATAAAGGATCGCTTCGGGGAGGGTCTCGATATGAGCGGAAGAACACCGCTCTACTCGACCGTCAACCCTCGCAATGACATAGGGAGGGTATGGATTATGCAGACTGGGCTCCGGCGCGGGAGGCAGGCAGGAAGGCGGTGATGGCAGCGCTGACATGCGCGACGGTATCGATGGCGGCATGGACAAGGACAGGCACGAGCAGGCTTCCGGTGCGGAGGTAGAGCAAACCAGTGAACCAGCCCGCCGGGCTGAGCACGAGCACGGCATAGAGAATGGCATTTAACAGGGTGGGACGTTCACCGAGCGGACCGTCCTTGTCGGCGCGGCGGAGGTAGAGGCCGGGAGCATGAGCCAAACCAAACAGGAGGGAGGCGGCGCAGATACCCGCCAGCGAACTGCCGAGGGCTTGCATCAGAGTGCCCTGAAGAAAGGCGCGGAAGAAGAACTCCTCCACCAAACCGACCTCGAGCACATTCCAGAAGAAGACGGCCGGAAAGCCGAGCAGTACCTGAGCCGGGGTGAAAGCACCGGCTCGCAAGGGTTTGGCACCGCTGCCCGCTACGAGATTGAATCCGCCGAAGCACAGGGAGAGGATGAGGGCCGCGACCCACTGACCCGGAAGGTCTTGCACGGTGAAACCAAGCGCTTCCCAACTGACGTTCCAGAAGAGGCGCAGGGACGTCAGGGGGATAATGACAAAGAGAGT
>DAOQBX010000084.1:0-6567 GCA_035340155.1 Anaerolineales bacterium
AAGATCACCTCGCGCAAGTTCGGGTCCACGCCCACGCCGGTGTCGCTGATGACGATCTCCACGCCGCCGTTCGGCAGGTTGATGATGGCCGGGATGTACTTGCCGGAGATGTGGATCTTGCCGTGGTCGGGTGTGAACTTGACGGCATTGCGCACCAGGTGATGGAGCAATTTTCGCAGCAGGTGCGGGTCCGCTTTGACGAGCGGGATGGTGGGGATGTGTATGTTCAGGCGCAGGTCGCGTTCTTTGATGGACTTGGCATGATCCATGCTGACTTCTTTGATGAGGTGGCCCATATCCACAAGCTGGAGGTGCGGCTTGAGTGAGCGCGCATCGATCTGCGCGATGTCGAACATCGAGTCCATGACCTCGTGCAGGCGCATCGTCCCGTCGTGGATGCCTTTCATCATCGACTTGAGGTTTTTGTCCAGTTTGGGGTCGTCCATCAGCATTTCCGTGTAGCCTTTGATGACTGTCAACGGGGTGCGTAATTCGTGCGAGGCGATGCTGATGAAATCGGATTTGGCCTGGTCGATACGTTCCAATTCCTGGTTATTCTTTTCCAGGGTGCGGCGTGCCACGCGCAGTTCCTGGTTGAGGCGCATCAGGTTGTCGACCAGCCGGGCATTTTCGAGGGCCACGGCGGTCTGGTTGGCGTGCGCGCTGAGCACAGAGAGGTCTTCGCGCGAGAAGCGGTTGCCGCTCAACTTCGAGCCGAAGGCCAGCAGACCGATCCACTGGCGTTTGGCAAAGATGGGGATGTACACTTCCGTATGCAGTTGGGCGAACCAATCTCTCTCGGCGGAGGAAGAGGCCCGGAAGGCGGGCAGCAGGTCCAGGTCATATTGCAGAAGCGGTTTCTGGTCGCGGATGAAGTACGAAGCGACCGGTCCGTTCTCGTCCAGTTCCATCACCACCATCTGGCGTTCCTCGGGGCTGCGTGCAGAGCGCAGTTTATAGATCCGGCGTCCGTCGGCTTCGCGGTCTGAGTCGACCAGGAAGAGGAAGCCGCGGTCGATCTGCATGGCTTCGAGCATAATGCCGACGGCGATGTTGGCGAGCCTGTCCATGTCGAGGATGTTGCTGATGCTCTCGCTGTATTGGTGGATGGTGAGGCTGGCGTCATATTGGTCACCCCGCATCCATTTGGTAATGGTGCGTGAGACCAGCGAGGTGAGCGGCGCAAAGATGATCGCGATCAACAACGCCACGCCCGCCCCGGCCAGCAGCGGGTTAAAGTCCTGATTCTTTCCGAAGACGGCTTGTAACAATAAAAAGCCCGCCACATAGAAACTGACAATGACAATGACGCTGGCGACATAGATCAGCCCGCGGCGGGTGATGTTCTTCAGATCTGGGACGTAATGGGTGCCGACCACATACGCGGCGGTGATGACCGCCGCCAATCGCAGGGGTTGGCCGATCAGCACCACGCCGGAGAACAGGATGATGTCACCGAGGAGTGTGAAAAAGACGACCAGCCACCAGTAGTTCAGGCGGTTACGGAAAAGCGGCTGGCGCGATTCGCGGTTGGCGTTCGCGAGCGAAAGGATGAAACTCATGACCACGATCAACCAACCCAGGATCGCCCAGGCTGGCCCGAGCCGGGAGCGATAGAGCACCAGGTTGCCGTTCGTCCAGATGGTTTCGGGCAGATCGAGCGCGTTCGTCAGAATCAGGGCAATGCCGAGCGCCCAGAAGACCCAGAAGCCAACCCACAGCCACCAGGTCTCACGTTTGACGAAGATCTGCAGCGCGATGATCAGCAGGGCGGTCAGGGTGAAGGCGATATAGGTTTGTAACTCTTGAATGAGGAAGGGGGTCCCGCCATTGGTCCATGCCGCTTCTGTGACGTTGAGGACCATTGCGAACAGGGCATACACAACGATCAACCAGGTGGCGGCTCCCTGTCCTTCGTTGCGGCGTTGGATTGCGAAGAAAATGACCGGCAGGTACAATGCAGCCAGGAACAATAATGCGATGAAGCGGATGAGCGTTGGTTCCATAAACAGTACGGAATTCTACTCGAAATTATAGGGAAAATTGGAAGGAATAGGTTATCATAGCCCCATGCTCACATCACGCTCCTCCCGACTTAAATATAATTTTTCACAGGAATTTTTCCGGAAAGACGGCCACATCGTCTTTCCGGATTTTGCATCTGCCAGAGCTTTCGCGGCGCAAATGTCCGCGCTTCGCTCTGACCCGGTACCGGCTTCTGACCTGTATGTGATGTCGCTGCTGGATGAGGCATATCACATCCTGTTGAGGAATTTCTACAGCCGCCACAGCGGAGTGATGGGACGCGCGATGGGCAGATTGCAATCCAGCCTCGGTTCAAAATATGACCTGACGCTGAACAAATTCACAGAAGAGTTCCCGCCTCTGGCGGTTTTTCGCGGCGAGATGACAGCGGGAGTCTATCTCTCGACCCAGGTTCCCAACTTCGGCGATTTTGGGCGCGGCGTCCGTGCGGCGGCCATTGAAGAAATGCTGATCATCAACAACACCAACAACAACCCGGCGGTCAGTCGTTATCGTGAACTGTTCGACGAATCTGCGATGAACGGCTCGGCCTACCGCGAATGTATGACCCACCTGCTGAACTTTTTCTCAAGGCAGCCCGGTCTGGGCGGCAACGGCCAGGGCGGGGATGAATCCCTGCCCGATCTTTTGGCCGCGCCCATCAAGGCTTCGCCTGATTCGTTGGAAGGTCAGCTGCAATTCATCCTTGAAAAATGGGGTTATTTGCTGGGCGAGGAATTCTCCGTCCGTATGCTGCGCGGAATGGACTACCTGCGCGAGGAGGTCATCCGCAAACATGGGCCGATCGACACCTTCAATGCCGAAGCCTTTGTGCCGACCTTTACCGGTCACGATTATGCCGAATACGAACGCTACAGCCCGGACCAGGAATGGATGCCGCGCCTGGTTCTTATGGCGAAGAACACCTATGTCTGGCTCGACCAGCTTTCAAAGAAATACCAGCGCGAGATCAAATACCTGAACCAGATCCCCGACGAAGAATTGGACCTGCTTGCTGCGCGTGGATTCACCGGCCTGTGGCTGATCGGCCTGTGGGAACGCAGCCGCGCCTCACAGCGCATCAAACAACGCATGGGGCAGAGCGATGCCGTCGCTTCGGCCTATTCCCTGAGTTCGTACGATATCGCCAATGATCTCGGCGGCTGGGAGGCTCTGCAAGACCTGCGCACCCGCGCCTGGCAGCGCGGCGTTCGTCTCTCAGCCGATATGGTCCCCAACCACATGGGCATCGACTCGCAATGGGTCAACGAACACCCCGACTGGTTCCTGTCGCTGCCGTTCACGCCTTATCCTTCCTACTCCTTCCGCTCCGAAAACCTTTCCGATGACTCGCGAGCGGGTATCTATCTCGAAGACCATTACTACGACAAGACCGATGCAGCGGTCGTCTTTCAGCGCCGCGATCTTCAGACAGGCGATGCGCGTTACATCTACCACGGCAACGACGGCACTTCCTTCCCGTGGAACGACACCGCCCAACTCGACTACAGCAATCCCGTTGTGCGCGAAGCGGTCATTCAAGTCATCCTGCATGTGGCACGCAATTTCCCGGTCATTCGTTTTGACGCGGCCATGACCCTTGCCAAGAAACATATCCAGCGCCTGTGGTTCCCTGAGCCAGGTTCCGGTGGCGCCATTCCCTCGCGCTCACAATTTGGCATGACCAAAGCCGAGTTCGATGAGAAGATCCCCATTGAGTTCTGGCGCGAGGTCGTGGACCGGGTCGCTGCTGAAGTGCCCGATACGCTCCTGCTCGCCGAAGCCTTCTGGCTGATGGAGGGCTACTTCGTCCGCACGCTTGGCATGCACCGCGTTTATAACTCTGCGTTCATGCACATGCTGCGCGACGAAGATAATGCCAAATACCGCATGGCGATCAAGAACACGCTGGAGTTCGACCCGCAGATCCTCAAGCGTTACGTAAACTTCATGAACAACCCCGACGAAAAAACTGCCGTCGAACAATTCGGTAAGGGCGAAAAATATTTTGGCATCTGCACCGTTTTGTCCACTCTGCCTGGCTTGCCCATGTACGGTCACGGTCAGGTCGAAGGCCTTTCTGAAAAATATGGGATGGAGTTCCGCCGCGCCAAATGGGAGGAGACTCCGGATGGCGGGCTGATCCAGGCCCATGAATGGCGCATCTTCCCGCTTCTTCACCGCCGCTTCCTGTTCGCCGATGTGGAGAATTTCCTGCTCTTTGACTTTTATCATCCCAACGGCGGCGTGGAAGAGAACGTCTTCGCCTATTCCAACCGGCACGACAACCCCCAGTCGGGGGCAAGTGAACGCGGTCTGATCATCTACCACAACAAATTTGCCGACACCAAAGGTTGGATCAAAACTTCTGCAGCCGCGCTCGATAAAGGCTCCGGCAAACTCAAGCGGCGCAATCTTGCCGAGGGTCTTGGCCTGCCGAAGACCGGCCACATCCTCTTCAAGGACTACGCCACGCAGTTGGAGTACGTCCGCTCGTGCAAAGAGATCTGGGAAAAAGGCCTGTACGTGGAACTGGGCGCGTACCAATGCCACGCCTTCATGGATTTCCGCTTTGTGTACGACAAAGAATGGGAAATGCTTTGCAATAAACTCAATGGCGCGGGCGTTCCATCCTTGCAAGAGGAATGGCGCAAGACCTTTGGCAAGGTGGAGGAAGTTGTTGAAGCGAAACCTGCCAAAAAGAAACGCGCAGCCCGTAAACCTGTGGCAAAGAAAACAAAAGCCAAGGTCGTAAAGAAGACCCCAGCAAAGAAACCGGCAAAACCCGCCTTGAAAGCAGCCAGGAAATCTGTGAAGAAACCGGCCGTAAAGGCCAAAGCAACGAAGAAGGCCGCTTCCACAAAAAAGCCGACGACATCTCTTGCGAAGAAGCCGGTAAAGAAAGTGTTGGCGAAACCCATTTCAAAGAAGGCTGTTAAGCCCAAAGCGGCAACTGTTAAAAAATCTGCTCCAAAAAAGACAGCAACTAAGCCGAAGGTGGTGTTTCCTAAAAAACCCGCAGCAAAGAAACCTGCGAAGCCCAAAGCAAAAAAATCATCGAAGAAAAAGATTGGTAAGTAATGTTATTTCACGCTCCGAGGTTTGACCTCGGAGCAAATGTTTAAGGAGATCCATCATGACTCTCAAACTCTACTTCATCACCTTCATTGCCTTTCTGGGCATCGACTCGCTTTGGCTGGGGCTGGTTGCGCCATCGTTCTATCAATCGCAGATCGGATACATCATGGCCGAGAATCCCAATTTGTTGGCAGCCGGGCTTTTCTATTTGTTGTTTATCTATGGCATGGTGGTCTTTATCGTCGAGCCGGGTGTGCGTGAGCAGACTTTGACCCAAGCCGTGCTGCGCGGCGCGTTATTTGGTTTGGTGACCTACGCCACCTACGACCTGACCAATCTTGCCACGCTGGAAGGTTGGCCGGTGCTGGTGACCGTTGTAGACTTGGTCTGGGGAACGGTCTTGAGCGCTCTGGTGACGTTGGTCAGTGTTTGGGCGGGGAAGAGGTTCATTAAGTAGGTACTACTGCGAGGTCCAGATGGATGCGCGTAGGCAGGTTAAAGCGAGATGAATAAATGGCGCTGTTCTCCCTACAAATTCCATACGAAACCATGATAATCTGACATTTGTCATTGACTTGGTTTTTGAAACGTACTATACTCATCGTCATAGAGGTACGCCGCTATGGATATTTTTTACGGAGCCCCCCTGTTTTGTTGATGCAGACACGCGATATAACCGCGTGTCTTTTTTTATACCCCAACCCAAAAGGAGACTTTTGACATGGATTACGGACTGATCGGCAAGCTCGAGAAGGCAAAGCGCTATGCGGAGGATCGCAAAAGGTTCCGTTTCAACCAGTTTGACCTGACATTCCATGGTGATAATAACGAGCACCACGTCTCGTACGCCAACGGCACGTTTAGTTGTGATTGTGAATTCTTCCTGACCCATAAACGCTGCGGTCACTCGATGGCCCTTGAGATCCTGCTTAAGGATATGATCGTCGAAACCGTCGAAGCTTGATGACAATTGAATAATCGGACTGCCCTCCGCGCCCTGCGGGGGGCAGTTTTTATTCTCATTAAATCTTAAAGTTTATCGGGTACAATTTTGCGCATGAATTCAGGATTATCACGTAGAGACTTTCTAAAACTGAGCGGGCTGGCCCTGGGCGGGTTGGCGTTTTCACCTTTTGTGCCCGGCCTTACTGACTTTAACGATAGTTTTATCGTCCGGATCGGCACGGCCGAGATGCCCGTTCGCAAAGAGCCGACCGATGATAGCCGTATTGAACTGACCTGGTACCGTGACGAACTGGTGCACGTGTACGAAGAAGTCACCGCCGAATGGCCCGCGCACAACCCGGTTTGGTATCGGGTTTGGGGTGGGTACCTGCATCGGGGGCGCCTTCAACGGGTGAAGACAATCTACCAGACCCCGCTGGATGCCATCCCGGAAGGGAAGCGTTTGATCGCGGATATATCCGTGCCTTTCACCACACCATATCGGTACTCCAAGGCGTT
>DAOQBX010000085.1:0-6536 GCA_035340155.1 Anaerolineales bacterium
CGGCAGGGCCAGTTCAGCGGCCAGGGCAATATCGTGGTCGTTGATCTTGGTACGGCCTTCAAAGGCGGCTTCAGCACGGGCAGCCTTGAGGATGACCATGTCTGCGCGGTGGCCGTCCACGTTGAGAGAGGCGGTCAGAGCGGCGATGGAGAGCAGGTCACGGCTCGTGTATTTAACCTGGTCCACGAGTTCGCGGGCGCGCGCAATCTGGTTGGAGAGATCCTCCTCCTTCGCCATCCACTGACTGCGGAAGGCCTCAGGGTCGCGTTCAAAGGAGATGTTGCGTTCCATGATGGACATGCGTTCGCGCGCTTCGCGAATGCCGACGATTTCCACTGACAGGGCGAAGCGGTCCAGCAACTGGGGGCGAAGATCCCCCTCTTCAGGATTCATTGTCCCGACGAGGATGAAGCGCGCCGGGTGGGCGAAGGAAATACCTTCGCGTTCCACGGTGTTCACGCCCATGGCTGCGGAGTCCAGCAGGATGTCCACTACATGGTCATCAAGCAGATTGACTTCATCGATGTATAGCAAGCCACGATTTGCATTGGCGAGCACGCCAGGTTCAAAGTGGCGTTCGCCTTTTTGGATGGCCTTTTCGATATCGAGCGTTCCAACCACGCGGTCTTCGGTGGCGGAGACAGGCAGGTTGATGAACGGAGTGGTGCGTTCGCTCACAGGAAGTTTTTTCACGGCGGCGGCACGTTCCTTGCATTCGGTACACCAGGTGCCGGGCTTGTCAGGGTCGCATCCAAAGCGGCAATCCTGCACCACGTGGACGCGCGGCAACAGGGCGGCGAGTGAGCGGGCTGCGGTGGACTTGGCCGTACCACGTTCACCGCGGATCAACACACCGCCGATGCGGGTGTCCACGGCATTGAGGATGAGCGCGCGTCGCATGCGCTCCTGACCAACGATAGCTGTAAAGGGAAAAATGGCAGGCATGGGTTACTCCAGCCCGTGATTATACCGCTGGTTTTACAAAATCCATTGAAATGCTTTTGCAACCATCCCATATCAGGGTTGCAAACTTCCACATTCACTTGTATAATCCACCCACATTTCATTTAATTGGAGTTCACGAGTGATGGATCAAAATGAAGCCCTGAGCGGGGCAACGAATGCGCAGGGAGATCAGGCAAATAACAACCAATCCATGGAGTCGTTGTTAGCAACGGAATCGCTGAGCATTGATCTTCCCCAAGCTGGAGAAATTCGCAAGGGAGTGATTGCCAGTATTGCGCTGAATCAAATCCTGATCAGCATTGGCGCGAAGTCGGAAGGTGTTGTGGCTGGCAAGGAATTGGAGCAACTGACCCAGGAGGAACGCGATTCCTTGAAGGTGGGTCAGGAGATCGACGTCTTTGTCCTCAGCCCTGAAGATTCGAACGGCAATGTGGTTCTTTCCCTCAAACGTGCCCTGGAACAGATGACCTGGGAAAACGTGGAGAAGATGATCGCCGATGAAGTTGTCATCGACACCAAGATCATTGGTTACAACAAAGGCGGTCTGATCGCTGCGGTGGGCAACCTGCGCGGGTTCATTCCCTCCTCGCAGATCAGCGCCGTGCGCCGCGCGCAATCCGCCGGTGACAAGCCCGAACAGCGCTGGCAGAAAATGGTGGGGCAGCCCATCTCCGTCCGCATTATCGAAGTGGACCGCGAACGCCGTCGCCTTATCCTTTCCGAGCGCGCTGCTAGCACCGAAACCCGCGCCTCGATGAAGGATCGCGTCATCGGTGAGTTGGAAGAAGGTCAGACTTATACTGGTCGTGTCACCAGCCTCGCGGACTTTGGTGCTTTCGTCAACATCAACGGCGCCGACGGCCTTGTGCATCTCTCCGAACTTTCGTGGGATCACATCGCCCACCCCAAGGAAATCCTTGAGGTCGGCCAGGAAGTCCAGGTCAAGGTCATCAATATCGACCGCGACAAGAAGCGCATCGGTCTTTCCATGCGTGCCTTGCAGGATGACCCCTGGCAGAGCCGCATGTCCAAGTTCAGCGTCGGTCAATTGGTGGAAGGTGTCATTACCCGTTTGACCAAGTTTGGCGCCTTTGCCCGCCTGGAAGGTGACATCGAAGGCCTCATCCACATCTCCGAGTTGAGCGAGAATCGCGTGGAACATCCAAAGGAAGTGCTCAAAGAAGGCGAAGTCAAAACGCTGCGCATCATTCGCATCGACACTGACCAGCACCGCATCGGCTTGAGCCTCCGCAAAGTGGACTCCGCCGCCTTCGCCGACAAAGACTTCAAGATGCTCACACAGGGCTTCGGTGACCAGGACGACGAAGAATAGAACAGGAAATACAAAGAGCGCACCGCAAGGTGCGCTTTTCAAACCCATGACATTAATTGTTGACGCCCACGCAGACATCGCCTACAACATGCTCAAATACGGGCGGGACTATACCCGTTCCGCCGTTGAGACGCGCCGCCTCGAAGCAGGCAGCCATACTGTGCAGGAGAACGGAGACAGCCTGCTAGGTTGGGCCGACTACCAGCGCGGACAGGTTGCGGTGATCTTTGCCACACTATTTGCCACGCCGATTCGGTTTCGAACTTACGAAGCCGAACCTCAAGTTTATAAGACTTTTGACGAAGCGCACAAACTTTATAGCGGTCAATTGGATGTCTACCATCGCATGACCGATACCGCCCCGGACAAGTTCCGCATCATCGCTTCAAAACGGGACCTTGAATCGCATCTCAACCATTGGAATGAGTCCACACCGGAAGCGACCGGCCACCCGGTTGGCATGATCGTTCTCATGGAAGGCGCTGAAGGCATCCGTGACCTCTCCGAGTTGGAGATGTGGCACGAGCGCGGCGTCCGCCTGATCGGCCCCGCCTGGGTGGGAACGCGCTATTGTGGCGGCTGGAAGGAACCCGGCCCGCTGACCGAGGATGGGCGCAAACTTCTTGCTGCGATGTCCGACTTCCGCTTTACTCTTGATCTCAGCCACATGGACGAACGTGCCGCCGTCGAAGCCCTGGATCTTTACGAAGGCTCCATTGTGGCCACACACGCCAATTGCGCTGCACTAATGCCGAACTCGAACACCAATCGCCATCTCTCGAACCGTATCATCGAAGGGATCATTGAGCGCGATGGGGTGGTGGGCGTGGTCCCGTTCAATACTTATCTCAAGGTCGGTTGGTCGCGAGATAAAGGTCACCTCCGCGAAGAAGTGCCGTTGAGCGTTCTTGCCGACCACATTGACCATATCTGCCAGATCGCAGGCGATTCCCTGCATGCCGGTATCGGCACAGACTTTGATGGTGGCTTCGGCCTCCAATCCGTTCCGCCGGAAATTGACACCATTGCCGACCTGCAAAATCTGGTATCCTTGTTACAGACGCGCGGCTACTCCGAATCGGATAGTGCCAACATCCTCGGAGGCAACTGGCTTGCGCGCCTCAAACGAGACCTGCCTGCTTAATTCCATTCCCATGTCCATAGAACAAACTTCTTCCAAGAATAATTCCGGCCCATCCTCGCGCGACGACTCGCTCACCCCCCGTTTGCGGACGAGCGTCATCATCACCTTGGCCGGTTTATTTATTTTTTCAGTGGGGGCCAAACCCGACCTGTATGGCTGGGACCGCAGCCAGGTGGTCGGCTTTGTGCAGATCATCGTGTTCCTGATCGGCCTGGCTTTCATTTGCATCGGGGGATATGTGGGACTGCACGCCCTGTGGTGGGGGGAGGAACGCACAATTCTTTCCGACATTGGCTCGCGCCTGGTTGCCACCGGCTATGTCTTCGCCGTTTTTTCCGGGCTTGCCGATATCTTCGGAATGGGCTCCCATTCCTTTCCGCAGATCCCATACTTTGGTCCCTGGCAGGCAACCGGGGTATTGATCGGTCAGGGCATCATCGCCCTGGGGTTTATGTTGATGATCCCGTTCAAACGCAAGTGAACTTTGAATCAAAAAAGGCAGTCGTTTTATAACGACTGCCTTTTTATTTGCCTGCACTACTTGGTGATTTTTCGTGCTTCCATGTAGAAACGTTTTTCCCGGGCTTCTCCCATGGAGAAGGTTTTACGCGGCAGAGCGCCATCCAGGATAACCGTCTTGAACAGGTCAGATTTGTGCATGCCCGCCAGATAAAAACCGACGTTTCCGTTTTGCAGCGACAAGCGTTCGACCACATCCTCGCCGTGAACATAATCGATCTTTTCCGCGCCACCATTTTTCAGGAATGGGTCGAGGAAGGCCTGGAGAGTGCCGACCGCCAGATTGGTGGGTGGTTGGGCGATCTCGATCACGCCAAATTCCTGCCCGCCTCCCACTACGCCAACGAGTTGACTCTGGCCATCAGCCCCGTCCACACGCTGGATCATTTCCGCGCCATTGGCTGCCGGAGTGTACTTGAAGTTCCCGCCAAAGTAAGACTTCATCTCCGCGAAGATATCCTTCTTCAAGCCGAATAACACGCGATGGATGGGTTCAAATTCCAGCGCCTCATCATGGACATTTTCGACCTCTACCAGCGCATAGCGTGCCGGGTGGTCCATGCCGACCGTGGATTTGATCTTTTCCCAGATGGCTTTGGCTGTGGCGAGTGAATGATTGCCGTCGCCCATGGCAAAGAGTAGCACCGGCAGAGTGGCATCCACTGCATATTTGGCCGCGAACGTTTCCGGCCTGGCGAGACCGCGCAGGGCTTCCACCACTTGATTCTCAAAGTCCGGGTTGACCGCATATCCTGCGAGGTGGCCGCTGTCCAGCATTAGATCGAAATCATACAATTTTTGGAAATTCGATTTCGCAGCGGTAAGCGGCTCAATGACGGTATGTTGGGGATCATCGATCAGCACAAGGATATGGGGGAATTCCAAAGTTGCGCCTTCGCGGATCTTGACGCGGGGGGGCAGGCGGTCAATGATCGTCCCTTCGGTGGCGCGGATAAGGCTGGAGGAGCCTTTGTTGAAATCATAGCGCTCGAGATCTAAACAGAGCATCACTCCTTTTCGAGTTTTGCCATGGATGGAACGCTCCACATAGACAAAGCCATCATAGGGCTGGAGAACGTCACCTTCCATGACTTTGCGCATAGCCAGTTGGATGTTCTGGATTCGCTCATCGCCGCCTAGTTGCTCCAAATACACTTCAGGGAAGGTCAACTTTAATGTTGAAGGCGCATCGCCGACGATCTTCTCCACTTCGTGCCAGTACTCCGGCTCTGATGTGAACTGGTCGCACGCGATCACAGCCCACTTGTGCGGGTCGACCCCTGCCTTGGGCAGATACACTTGCGGAATTTGAATGCCGATGTCGCTGATGATCTTCATGAATAAGGTCTCCTATAAAATAGACTCGACAGGTTTACAAAACCTGTCGAGTCTTGGCGTTCTATTTCTTCGAGAATGCGATCAACTTCTCAGCAACTTCCGCACCGACGCGAGCCTGGGCTTCCTTGGTGGCAGCGCCGATATGCGGGGATGTGATGACATTGTCGAGTTTGGCTAGTTTCCAATCGGTGGGGGGTTCCTCGGCGAATACATCCAGCGCGGCTCCGGTGACCTTGCCACTGGTCAGCGCTTCGTAGAGGGCAGCCTCGTCGATGATACCGCCGCGAGCGCAGTTGACAATGCGAACGCCGTTCTTCATCTGGCCGAATTGCTTGGTGCTGATCATATTAGCCGATTCTTTTGTCTTGGGCAGGTGCAGGCTGATGTAATCTGCCGAGGTGAGCAGTTCATCAAGTCCTACTAATTTAATGCCAGCCATTTCTTTCACATATGGATCATAAGCCAGGACGGTCATGCCAAGGGCCGAGGCGCGTTTGGCAACCTCCTTGCCGATGTTGCCAATGCCGATCAGGCCGAGAGTCTTACCGCCGATCTCATCGCCTTCAAAGGCTTTCTTGTCCCATTTTTCCGCTTTCATGCTGGCGCTGGCTTTATAAAGCGAACGGGCAAGCATGAGCATATAACCGATGGCGAGTTCTGCTACCGAGGCGCTGCTGGCCATGGGGGTATTCATGACCGTGATGCCCTTTTCCTTGGCATATTCGTGGTCGATGGTGTCTAGGCCGACGCCGCCACGCACGATGACCTTGAGATTGGGGCACACGTCGATCAGGTCTTTGCGGACCTTGGTCCGCGAACGAACAACCATGCCTTCGTAGTTGGGGAGTTCGACCATCAGCTGTTCGGGGGTGATATCGTCGCGGACATCCACGGTGAGGCCGGCTGCACGCATTTGTTCGATGTATTCCTTTTCAGTTTTGTCGCAGATAATGATTTTCATTGGATTCTCCTGTTGTTTGGAAAGAAAACTTTTTATTTCGTAAGGGTGACCCTTCCTGTGGGGAAGGGAGTCTGTCAAACTTGGGCGGGCCGCCCCTACGTAGACTGTAAATTAATAACAGGAACCAAACCGAATCGAGCGGCTTCGTTCCTGTTTGTGAATTCATGCGCAACACATCGGTCATTCTAACAATGGGAAATGCCTTTGTCAACGATGGAAATCAGGCCAGAGTCATGCTTATTGTTCTTGTAGATTTGTCTGACAAATACTATAAT
>DAOQBX010000086.1:0-6527 GCA_035340155.1 Anaerolineales bacterium
ACTTTTTAGGCACAGACGAATCACCCATGACCCCATCCACTCTTTTTGATGAAGCAGGCACCCGCTACCAACAGACCCGTATCGCCCACTGGAATAAGGTCGCCCAAAAACGCGACCAGTGGAGCGGAATGGGCCGCTGGTATCACCGCCGCCTGGCCGAGATCTACAAGTTCCTGGTCAACCCCGGCCAGCGCATTCTTGAAATCGGCTGCGGCTCGGGCGATCTGATCGCCAGCCTGCTACCTTCCCAAGGCGTCGGCGTGGATTTTTCATCCGAAGCCATTCAACGCGCCCGGGCACGTCATCCGGAGATCGCCTTTCATCATCTCGATGCCCACGATCTCGCCAGCATTGAAGGACCGTTCGATATCATCATTTTCTCGGATACTATCAACGACTTGTGGGATGTCCAACGCGTGCTCGAACAGGTCAAACGGTTAAGCCTGCCGCACACCCGCCTCATCCTGAATTTCTACAGTCACCTATGGCAGTTAACACTTAACATCGCACAGGGTCTTAATCTGGCCGCACCCATGCTCGACCAGAACTGGCTCACCTCCACCGATGTAAACAACCTTTTGAATCTTGCGGGATTCGAGACCGTCCGCTCCTCCACCGAAGTCCTCTGGCCCCTGCCGCTTGGAGGCCTGGCGGATCGCTATCTTGTACGCCTGTGGCCCTTCCGTGATCTGGCCCTCTCAAACTTCATCATCGCCCGCCCCGCCCCGCACCCCGTGGAAAAACCAAGCGTTTCTGTGGTGGTTGCCGCCCGCAACGAAGAAGGCAACATCAAGAACATCTTCGACCGCCTGCCGCAAATGGGATCGAAGACCGAACTCATTTTCGTGGAAGGCCACTCCCGCGACAAAACCTACGAGACGGTCGAAAAGGAAATTGCGCTTCACCCTGGGACCTCGAGCCTGCTCTTCCGCCAGCCAGGCATTGGCAAAGCCGACGCCATCCGCCTCGGCTTCGAGAAAGCCTCCGGCGACATCCTCATGATCCTCGACGCCGACCTGACCGTCCCACCGGAAGACCTGCCACGCTTCTACGAGGCCATCGCGTCCGGCAGGGGTGAGTTCATCAACGGTGTCAGGCTGGTCTATCCGATGGAAAAAGAAGCCATGCGCACATTGAACTTTTTCGGGAATAAATTCTTCAGCCTGGCTTTCTCATGGCTGCTCGGTCAATCCATCAAGGATACGCTGTGCGGCACCAAGGTCATGTGGCGCAAAGATTACGAGGAGATCGCCGCCAACCGTTCCTACTTTGGCGACTTCGACCCCTTCGGCGACTTTGACCTCATCTTCGGCGCGGCCAAACTCAACCTCAAAATCGTCGACATGCCCATCCGCTATCGCGAGCGCACCTATGGCACCACCAACATCTCCCGCTGGAAGCACGGCATCCTGTTGTTAAGAATGGTCGCTTTTGCCGCCAGGCGCATCAAGTTCGTTTGATCGCTTCTCCCCTAAGAAAAAGGATCTCCATGACCACTTCTCATCTTCGTTTATTACCGTACAAGGAATACCAGGGCGTTGAAAAGATATATTCCGTTATTTTTTATTACCTGCCTATTTTTAGCGGCATGTATCGCCGCCGCGTGGAACTATGCCTCGACCAATGCAAAGGCGGAGATAGCATTCTGGAAGTCGGCTTCGGCAGCGGGTTGACCTTCCTGAACTTGAACGAAAAGTATAAAAAGATCCACGGGCTCGACCTGACCTGTGATGTCAACATCGTCCAGAAAGTTTTCGCCGCGCACAACATTCAGCCCGACCTGCGCAACGGCAACGTTCTCTCCATGCCATATGCAGACAACCAGTTCGACACCGTTCTGCTCATCAGCATTCTCGAACATCTCAAGCCCCAGGAATTGGAGCAGGCCTTTAAAGAGATCAAACGTGTTCTCAAACCAGGCGGGCAGATCGTCTATGGGGTCCCGGTGGAACGTCCATTCATGGTCTTCATGTTCCGTATGCTCGGGTACAACATTCGCGAGCATCATTTCTCGACCGAGATCGAGGTAAAGGAAGCCGCCGAGAAATTCTTCAAAAAAGAACAGGTCCATGCCATGAAAGCCTTCCCCTCCTTTTTCGGGAACGTCTATGAGATCGGCCACTTCACCAAGGCGGCCTGATCATGGGGATCGAACGTCACAGAGACCTCATAGATAAGAATCAGGAACTCTGGCACCGCAAGCCTCTACTGAGGACGGTGTACACCGACCTGTACCGAAACATGCAGGGACATCTCAGCCATGCTCCTGGAATGAACGTGGAACTCGGCTCGGGCATGGGCAGCATTCGTGAGGTCATGCCGGATTGCCTGCGGACGGACCTGTTCCACTATTCCTGGCTGGATCTGGTTGAAAACGCCTATTGCCTGTCATTTAAAAACGGTTCCCTCTCCAACCTGTTAATGGTGGATGTCTTCCATCACCTGCGCTACCCCGGTAACGCTCTCGATGAGTTCCTGCGTGTGCTCGCACCGGGTGGGCGCGTCATCCTGATGGAGCCGGGGCTTGGGCTGCTTGGGCGCGTCATCTACGAATGGATGCACGTCGAACCTGTGGGACATGCCAAGGACATCACCTGGATAGCGCCGGAAGACTGGTCGCCTAACAAGATGGATTATTACGCCGCGCAGGGGAATGCCACCTGGATCTTCACAAAGAACGTTTCCCCGCATCAACTATCAAAATGGAATCTTGTGACGGTCAAACGTTTTGCAGCGCTCGCCTACGCCGCCTCAGGCGGATACTCCGGCCCACAGTTGTACCCCGCTGTCGCCTATCCGCTTATCAAGTCGTTCGAGAAATTCCTGCAACTCTTTCCCGCCCTGTTCACGACCCGGCTGATGATCGTACTGGAAAAAAGTAGCGCATAAACCCCCAACTCAAGATTTCATGAAAAAGTCCCAAAGCATGGCGCTTTGGGACTTTTTGTTACCTATTCCCGCACTCGCTCATAGATGCGGACTTCCGGGTTGACCGCCGTCAGCCCCACCTTTGGAAGATAGGGCGGGAGTTCATATTTGAAATCTTCCAACAGCCTGTAAGTTTGAACTTCATCCGCGATCAGATGCTTGAAAAAATCACATTCGACGGGAGTGGTATCGCAAATCGATTGGGTATAGAAACGGTCGTATGTAAAACTGTCTATCACAAAATAATCGGTGTCGCGCTCAAGGAGTCCCTGCTCGCCCAGGTTATATTCGATACGCCCGCCGGTCGGCACCTGGTCCCCGGCCCATTCCACAAAATAGATCGGGTAGTTATGCGCGCGCATGAACCTCTTTTTTTCGATGGCAGGCGGGTAGAGGGTGTACTCGATGCTTTTTTGATAGCCGCGAATTCCGGCGATGTATTCCGTGGCAGGAATCCGCGCGTCGTTCAGGAACAGCAGGGAAATACTGACCAGACGCAGGGCGGAATAGCCCAACCCCAAAACCAGCAGCGTGGCAACAGCCGGATGGACAAGCCCTAGTTTCCGGTCCGAGGCGAAGCGCAACACATCTTCAACCAGAAAAGCCGATAGGATCGCCATGAATGGAATAAAAGGGATGAAATATCGTCCGATGTAGTTAATGGAAATAAGAAACGGCAGGTCAAAGATCAGCACCACACCAAGAAACACACCCACCGATGCAGGCATGGCAAGCGGCGAAAGGCGGATCCCGAAGCGTTCCAACAGCCAGCGCAAGGCAAACCACGCATACCCGCCAAGGAACATGTAATAGCAGAATACCCCAACTGCACTTTCAAAGATGGACCACTGACCATACAGCCCTAGTCGGGTCCCAGCATTAAAGCCGTAATTGGTGAGATTCCTGAGTGCTGAAAGAACATTTGAAAAGTAATGAATGGGATCAACAAAAGCGATGGGCGTCCCCAGGCCATAACCGATGTAAGCGACCAGCCCACCGAGCAATAACCGAACTGCCATCTCAAGCCAGCGTGAACGCAGTTCCTTCCAAGTTACACTCAAATATGCCACTATGGGCAAAAGGATGAGGCTGCCTCCCGTATATTTGCACGAAGCTGCAAAGCCGACAGCCAGAAAGGAAAGATACAGCCAGCGAAGACCTGCCGTAGCCTGATACCGGATCACAAAGATCACGCACAGGATCGTAAAAAACTGCAGGTATAAATCGTTATGGGCAAAACGTCCGTTGGTGACCGCTTCTGCACTTGCAATATATAAAAGACCCGCCAACAGGGCAACTCGTTTTCTGCCGCCCACCGTGCGGGCGAGAACATAGATCAACACCGCGGCCAGGCCACCCAAAAAAGCCGAAAAGGAACGGGCTGCCACAATAAAGGTGTAGGCAGACCTTCCCAGACCATACGTGATCGAGCCGATTAAATACATCACATATTTCGGCAGCGACGGATAGTTATAGTCGGGCTCGGTCACATCGAACTTAAGATCACCCGCCAGGGCTTTATCCACCCTCCAGACCAGCTCATCCGGGTTCCATAAGGCAGGTGCACCCCAACGAATGCCCGGCAGCGCCGCCGCAAGAAAAAACAGGAAAAGTAAAAGCGGTATCAAAAATTCATACCGCGAAAAGAACACATTAAGTCTTTTTTGCATTTACGAAGAATCCTGCTTTGGCTCACGCGCCAGTACATGAATCAGCGTAACCGCATCGGTGGCTTCATCGCCGGTTTTAAATTCAGCGCGGATCTGGCCCTGCGCCTTGCGGAACTCCTCCACCAGGCGTTCGATCACCACAAACTCTGCTCTTCCAAAATTCGCCTCAAAGACGCGCCGATAGTCTTTCAACCGATAACGGTTCAAATTACTGGTCGGGTTCAAGTACTGCCTCCACACGTTTTCCGAAAACTTCAACATTTCGAACGGGTACTTGAAGAAATGGTCACGCAGGTCCACAAAGTGCAAATGGACACCGTGCGGGGCAGTCAACTTTGCGAGCGCCTGTGTGATCCCTGGCACATCATCAAGATGCTCAAATACAGAAGTACTGAGGACAACGTCAACTTTTGATATCTGACGCTGGATCGACCCTTCACGGATATCGCCATGCAGCAAGGTAATGAATTCGCTTCGCGGCCGGACCTCATCCTGCTTCACTTCCAAAAACGGACCATACGCCGGGAGCAATTCGCGGTTGCGTTCCGCATCCAACAGAACGAAATGATCGCACAAGACAACATGAGCAGCGCCGCGCTTGAGCAGATCCACCCCAACGGCAAAACGGCCGCCATAGCCGAAGACCAGCACCCGCTTTCCAACGATGGACAGTCCCTGCGCGGATAACGTCTCTACATACCGCTGCGATGCCGCAAAGGGATCAGTGGACTCCAAACCGGGCTTGATGATCCAACGTCGTTTCAGGAGGAAGCGCGCCAGTCCTTCAGGCATGAAGTGACGCAGAAAGCGTAGAACGATATATCGAAAATTCATCTTGATCTCATTGGGAAAATATTATTTTTGGGGAGGCAAAGAAGCGGCACAGTCTTCTGGAGATTCTCTGGGGGCGAGCACCTGCACATTAACGCCTTTATAAAACTGAACCTCTTCATAATAACAAAGCACCGGAATGGACACCCACTCCACCCAGGCATTATTCTCTTCACCGAATTCAAACGAACTATCCTTGACCGGTTTTCGCAACGGTTCGGTCACGATCAATGCAAAGCGCTGCGAGGTGATATCCCTGTAGAAGGAGGCGAAATATTCCGCATTTGTGCTCATGGCCTCGTTCATCAGAACCTTCTTTTCATATTCAGGGATCAGCCTCACTCCCTGGACATAACCAAAGGTCAATAGCTGGCGCTGGTCTATGAAAAGCACCTCCCCTATCTTTTGCACGGAGTCCACTTCCTGCTGCAAAGAACCGAGGGCCTTCTCGATCTTATCGGGGGAGGGCAGCATGTCGAACGTCTTATCCCCAGGCGTATCGGTCAAAACCTGTAGAACCTTGATCTGATCGCCAAAGTCGAAGGAACGCAGTTGTCTCAGCGGCGCGATCGCGGGAACAACAAGGGCGGCCACAAGGACAATCCGCGCCCATGTCGGCATCTCACCGCTTAATATGATCTCCCTGCCGCCGTTCACCCATGCAATGTAAACTGTGAAGGCCACGCCGATCAGGAACATATCCATGTTATGCAGGTCGCCGCCGCCGCCGATCTTGGTGCTGGCAACCAGCCCGACCCCAAAGAAAGCGATCAACGGGCCGACGATGGCTAGAATTTGCCAAACGTTCAGATTCCATTTTTTAGTCACGGCAAGCCATACCAATAAAATGGCAACGGGCAGCACGGCGATCAATAAGCCCAGCAGAATACCATTTCCATAGGTGGGGTTTGGGAGCAGGCGATACCAGAGCAAGGGTTGGTCTGCCACGGCATTGGCAACAAACTCTGAATTGACACCAGTGCCGGCGATCTGGGCGCTCATTTCGGTCACATCCACCGGGGCGGCGGGGCGGTTTAGCAGCGGCATCAGCTTTGGAAGAAGGTACCCGCCAAAGACTCCGGAAACGCCCAAGGCGAT
>DAOQBX010000087.1:0-6525 GCA_035340155.1 Anaerolineales bacterium
CCGTCGCCCCGCGCGATGTGATGCTGGAGATCGCAAAGATCGCGGAGGAATTTGACCTGCTCGTCGTTTCGGATGAGATCTACGACCGCCTCGTCTACGACTTTGAGCATGTCTGCTTCCCGGCCTTGAGCGAAAGCCTGAAGCGCCGCACCGTGTTGCTTGGCGGCTTTTCCAAAGACTATGCCATGACCGGCTGGCGCATCGGGTATGCCTGCGGGCCCGAGGATATTATCAAGGGCCTGGTACGCATCCATCAATACACCATCATGTCTGCGCCGACCACCGCTCAAGATGCCGCCATCGAAGCCTTGAAGACGGGCGAACCCTATGTGCAGGAAATGATCGCGGAATATGACCGCCGCCGCCGCCTGCTTGTGGATGGATTGAACCGCCTCGGCCTCTCGACCTTCGAACCGCGCGGTGCCTTCTATACCTTTCCCAACATCCGGGCCTCCGGCATGGATGATGAAACCTTTGCTGAGAAATTATTGCGCGAGGAAAGCGTGGCGGTGGTGCCAGGCAATGCCTTTGGACCGGGCGGCGAGGGGTTTGTCCGCGCGTGTTACGCCACTTCGTATGAACAGATCGAAGAGGCCTTGCGCCGCATGGAACGCTTCATGAGCAGGCATGGGTAGATCGTTCGTTAGAAGTTAATGTTTGGGGGTAGTAAGTAGAAAGTGAACGCGAAGGTGACTGTTGCTTTGCAAGTGACAGTCACCTTTTGATTCAACCGCCTGCGATCTTGGTTTTGTAGCCAAGTTTTTGGAGTACCTCCGCCATACGCTGGCGATGCTCCCCCTGAATTTCGATCACACCGTCTTTCACGGTTCCACCCGTGCCGCATTCTTGTTTAAGTCTCTTGGCAAGCACCTTCATATCCTCTTCCGTGAGGATGAGGTTCTTCACAACTGACACCACCTTGCCGCCCCGGCCGCCGGATTCGCGGTGCAGGTAGGCGGTTTGCTGTTGGGGCGGGAGAGAACGGGCATGAGAAACAGCCTGCTCCCTTTTACGAAGGTCGCCTTCTTCAGAGGACCAGACCGTGCGATTATTATTAGGCATGGAACACTTCCCTATACAAAATATTCATCTTAAGGGGCAACCGCAGGGAGGACATCACCGCCGATCACCTCATGCACGGTCTTAACGGTCAATCCATTCGCCTGTTGGCTGCCCAGCCAATCTGCAAAGGTGGAGAAGGTCTCCAGATCCACAGAATACTGATCGCATCCGCTGCAAACGTGGTGGAACACAAAGATCGCCCAACCCCCGCCATCCTTCGCTACTTCTTTTACGTAACGTATCATTTTTGAAGAATCAGTATCCTGCACAATGTAGGGCATGGCTCGCAGCGCAAAAACATCGGCAGGTGGGTCAACTTCCGGGCCCTCGGAAACCCTGCGCGCGTTGTTATATCCGCAATCCTTTACAACCTGCCTGGTCTCGTCATTAAAGTAGCCATAGGGATACGCAAATGATGTCACTTCAAAACCAAACCCGATCAAGTTCGACCGGTCCTGACAGATCTCACGTCTCAGGTCTGCGCCGCTCACATCCGTCAATTTGGTGTGGCTTAACGTATGCCCACCGATCTCATTTCCGTCTGCGTACAGGTCGCCCAATTGTTGCCGGGACATATATCCGTCGGTTCCAGTAAAACCACTGACCACATAAAAAGTGGCATGGAGATCGTTACTTGCAAGGATGAGCCGTACAAGGTAATTATCCGCATCTCCATCATCAAAGGTCAGGCTGACAAGGGTGCGATCAAACCGGATCCCGGGGTTTTGAGACGGCTCAGGCGACGGTACTGTCTGCGTGAAGGCAGAACAGGCGGTCAATAAAAAAGATAACAGAAGATACTGGGCTATTTTTCTCATGATGGAAATGATTATACTCAGTGTAGTTGAAAACACTTTTAAATAGGATTGGATAAAATAACTCCATGAACGACATCACCCTCCGCACACTCCAATTCCTGCTTTCCCGCCTCGAACGCATCTCCGCCGATTCGTCGGTGGCGTACCGCGCCAGCGGTGTGAGAGGGTCAATGCTGCGGATGGTGGAAAAGTTGGAGAGAGGCAGACCCGTTCCCAGTCAAGATGTGAAGCGGTTGATCGAGAATGGATACGCCCTCCTGCAGAGAGCAGCTGAAGAGAAGGTCCGGTAAAAGCAAAAAATCACACGGGCAAAAATCACTGCGGGATTTTTTCTTATGTGGTACATTTTGGCTGAAAGTACAACATCCTAGGAGAAGAAACATGCTGGCACTGGGCATTGACATCGGCGGTTCGGGGATCAAAGGTGCTCCCGTCAATATTGAGACCGGGGAATTGACGGCGGAGCGTGTACGTATTAAAACGCCCAAGGGCGCGAAGCCCGAACCGGTGGCAGAAGTGGTGGCCGAGATCGCGCGTTCGTTCAAATGGACTGGTCCCATCGGAGTGGGCTTCCCCGCGCCCATCAAGAATGGGGTTGCGCTAATGGCCGCGAACGTGTCTGAAAAATGGATCGGCATCAACGCCGACGAACTGCTCACAAAGACCACCGGCTGTGTGTGCAAGGTCGGCAACGATGCGGATGTGGCCGGCATGGCTGAGATGAAGTTCGGCGCAGGCAGAGGACAAAGCGGCACGGTCATTATGATCACCCTGGGTACGGGCATTGGCACCGCCATCTTTTATAACGGTCACCTGCTGCCAAATACCGAATTCGGCCACCTCAAAATGGACGGCAAGGACGCCGAGCACCGCTCATCCGATGCGGCGCGGCAGGCGAAGGACATGTCCTGGAAAAAATATGCCAAACGCCTGAACGAATATCTCTCTGAGATGGAAAAACTTTTCTGGCCGGACCTGTTCATTGTAGGCGGCGGTATCAGCAAGTATCATGAAAAATACCTGCCTCTGCTGAGCCTGCAAGCAAAGATAGTCCCGGCCCAGTTCCAGAACGAGGCAGGTATCGTCGGTGCCGCGCTGTATTCACAAGGCATGGACGTGTAGATTTTCAATCAATAAAGGCCTGGCAGGCTGTTGAAAACCTGTCAGGCCTTTATTTTTTTAACCTATTGCGCTTTCACTACGCTGAACTTTTCTTTTCCAATGCGGTAGTTGCCGCTGTGCTTGAGCACCTGTTCAACCGCATCTTCGGGGATATCGACAAAAGCAATTTTTTCTTCGATCCGGATCTTGCCGATGATATTGCCGGGGATGTTGGCGTGGAAGGCGATCTGCCCCACAATATCGTTCGGGCGAATGTTGTGCGCCTTGCCTTTGTTGATCTTGCAACGCACCATGCCTTCTTCGTGGGCGCGGCTGCCTTTTACACGGGACTTATCGCCGAAGCGAGTGAAGGCCGCTTCACGCGCACCCCGCCCGCCACGTGAAAAATCTCGGTCGCGGCGTTCCTCGGTGACTTGCGCCACTTCAGCGATCGGTCGCTGTTTCTCATCGCCACGAGAAATTTTGATGGCGGCAGCAGCAATGTTCATCACATCGTGTCCGCCGTCGATCAACTCTTGCACCATTTCAAGTTCACGTTTGAAACGTCCGCGCCCGAGCCATACTTTGAGTTTCTCCACCACCTGTGACTCACGGTGTTTCGCGATCTCTTCGGGGGTGGGCAGTTCCATTTGTTTTACGGGCTGCTTGGTGAGTGCTTCCACTTCACGCATGCGGCGTTTCTCTTTGGGAGAGAGCAAGGTAATGGCAACACCCGTCTTGCCAGCACGACCCGTACGACCAATGCGATGCACATAGACTTCGGCATCGTCGGGCAGGTGATAGTTGAAGACGTGTGAGATATCGTCGATATCCAAACCACGCGCAGCCACATCGGTAGCGACGAGGACTTTCAACTGATTGGCGCGGAAACGTCCGAGCACGCGCTCGCGGGCATTCTGATCCAGGTCACCGTGAATGGCTTCGGCGGGAATACCGCGAATCACGAGTTCATTGGCAAGGTTGCTGGTTTCGGCGCGAGTGCGGGCAAAGATAAGGGCGCTGTGGATGGGTTCGATCTCGAAGAGACGAGTGAGTGCATTGGTCTTGTGGCTTTCATGCACAAGATAATAGCGCTGTTCAATGGCTGCAGCGGTGAGAGTGCTTCGTTTAACGGCAACCGTTTGCGGGTCCCGCATGAAGCGATCTGCCAGTTTGCGAATCCGCACGGGCATGGTGGCGCTAAAGAGCGCGGTCTGACGTTCCTCGGGAGTTTCCGCCAGGATCTTTTCGACTTCTTCCACGAAGCCCATGTTGAGCATTTCATCCGCCTCATCGAGGACGACGGTCTTGATGCCGTTCAAGAAGAGGACTTTGCGTTCAAGGAGATCGTTCAAACGACCGGGCGTACCTACGACAATATCCACACCGCGCTGCAGGCTGCTGATCTGCGGACCATAGGGCTGCCCGCCATAGACAGCGAGCACACGCACGTGCAAATGCTTGCCATACTCTTTCATCGAGTCGGCAACTTGAAGCGCGAGTTCGCGAGTAGGCGCGAGCACCAAGGCTTGCGGATTCTTTTGTCTTTCAAAGTTGTTGAGAATGGGGAGGGCGAAGGCAGCGGTTTTGCCTGTGCCAGTTTGCGCCTGACCGACCACGTCCACGCCGGTGAGCATGAGGGGGATCATGCCTGCTTGAATGGGAGTCGGCTCGGCATAGCCGAGTTCAGTAATGGCCTGCATGATCTCGTCACGCAGGTTGAGGGAGGAAAAATCGGTTGTCATGTTTAGTCCTTTAATTGGGTAGTCGGTTGGTCAGTGATCTTTCGACCACCCGGCTACATAAGGGCTCGTCCTGACAACTCTTTCAATATTCTTCCTGCTCAACAAGGCCTGCTTTTGCAAGCAGCGCCCGCCCAACAAAAAAGCCCGGGAGGTCTCCTCGGGCTACTTAATCAGAGTGGTCAAAACAAGTTCCCAGAAATACAACGGGCGTGAGTGTACCACAGAATCCGCGTAGGATAAGTTAATGGACTGGTTCTATGCGGATTCTGTGACCGGACATCAGACCGTCATCAATACAATGGCGATCAAGGCACAAGCCACCCCGATCCATTGATTCCGGTTGAGGCGTTCCTTGAGAAAAACCCATGCCAGCATGACGGTTGCGCCGGGGAAGAGCGAACTCAACACCGCGGCCACATCCAACCGACCAGCCTGCCCCGCCAGGATGAAAAAGAAGTTCCCGCCCAGGTCCAAAATGCCGTTGGCTGAAATGATAGGCAGCGCGGAAGTGTCGATCTTCCAATCTGCACGAGTGACGAGCAAATAAACGGCCAGCAGCAGGATTCCCCCCGTACGCGAGAAGACCATCGGCCAGATGACCGCGCCGCCATCTCCGGTCGCTTGATGCATGAGGATAAAGTAAAAGCCAAATCCGATGCCTGCAAGCAGGGGCAATTTCAAGTCCGAGAGATGCGAGAGAATATCCTTCATCCCATCCCCGCTTTGCGAGATCATCCAAACCGCGATGAGGGCAAAGGCAAAACCGAGGATGGTCAACGCATCCGGCAGGCCTTCGGTGAAGAGGCCCACTACCACCGGCAGCGCGGCAGCCAGCAACGCCGAGACCGGCGCGGCGATGCTCATCATGCCGACCGCCATGGCGTGATAGAGCATCATCAGACCGACACTGCCCAGAATGCCAGCCAGCGCCGCGAAGATCATGGTGCGCGTGCCCGGCATCTGTTCGCCGGTCAGGCTGATGACGATAAAAAGAAAGATAATACCCACCACTTCGCCATAGAATACCGAGCGATAGGCACCCACCTTGCGGGCGGCCAGCCCGCCCGTAAAATCACCCGCGCCCCAACTGAGCGCGGATGCCAAACCAAAAAGAATCGAAAGCAATTTTTTCTCCTATTTTTTTGCCCGCGCCAGAACTTTTTGTGCGTTCTTCAACAACGGCATATCGATCATTTTTCCATCCAGTGAGTAGGCGCCTTTGCCTTCTTTTTGACTAGCTTCGAAGGTCTCGACGATCCTTCTCGCGTATGTGATCGCTTCATCGGACGGAGTGAACGCCTCTTGCACCGCCTGGACCTGATTCGGGTGAATGATCTGTTTCCCGCTGAAGCCGAGTCTTGCCCCGAATTCCGCCTCGGCTTTGAGCGCTTCCATATCCTTGTAATCAATGGTGACGATATCAATTGGTTGCAAGTCATTCGCCGCACAAGCGACGATGACCGCCTGCCGCGCATACAACAATTCGACCGCGTCTTTGGTGCGGACCGCGCCAACCGACGCCGCAAAATCCTCTCCGCCGAAGATGATCGCATCCAACCGCGGATGCGCCGCGATCTCTTTCAGATTCAGAATCCCCTTCGCCGTTTCCACGCCGATCAGAATCCGAATCGAGTTGACCTTCCAGCCGTTCCTCAATTCGGCATCTTCAATGATGCGGCTCGCCCATTCCACCTGCTCAAATGATTCGACTTTGGGAATCACAATCCCATCCGGGTGATACGGCAGGACGGCTTCGATATCGTCCTTCTCCCAGCCCGAACCGACCGAGTTGATGCGCG
>DAOQBX010000088.1:0-6463 GCA_035340155.1 Anaerolineales bacterium
TTGATGAGCGCTTTTTCGGCGGCGGGCAATTCGTAGAGATCTACGTCTTTGGGTTCGCCTGGGTCGATCTTGTTGAGAATGCCGTCAATACCTGCCATGAGAACCGCAGAGAAAGCCAGGTAGGGGTTGGCGGTGGCGTCGGGTGCGCGGAACTCAACACGTTTGGCTTTCCAACTCTTGGTGGCGGGAATACGGCAAATGGCAGAGCGGTTGCGCTGTGAGTAAGCGATGTTCACGGGTGCTTCGTAACCGGGCACGAGGCGACGATATGAGTTGGTGCTGGGTGATGTGAGCGCGAGCAGGGCAGGCGCATGTTTGAGCAAACCACCAATGTAGTACTTGGCAGTCTGTGAAAGACCGGCGTAGCCTTTTTCGTCAAAGAAGGTGTTCTTGCCATCCTTCCACAAAGATGAGTGAACGTGCATACCAGAGCCGTTATCGCCGAAGATGGGTTTGGGCATGAAGGTGACGGTCTTGCCATATTTACGCGCCACATTCTTGATGATGTATTTGTAAAGCAACAGGTCATCTGCCATGCGGGTGAGGGTGGTGAAGGTCATGCTCATTTCGCTCTGACCCGCTGTGGCAACTTCGTGGTGGTGGAGGTCCATGGTCACACCGGCGGCTTGCATGGCAAGCATGAACTTATTGCGCAGTTCCTGAAGGGTATCGGTCGGTGAAACGGGAAAGTAACCGCGCTTCGGTTGGATCTGCCCGCCTTTGTTGCCTTCACGGTTGCTGCTCCACCAGCCTTCTTCAGAGTCGATGGAGAAAGCCGCTTCGTTCGGGGTGGAGGTATAACGCACGCCATCGAAGACGAAGAACTCCGCCTCAGGCGCGAAGTAGACCGTATCGGCAAGACCCGTGCTTTTCGCATACGCCTCAGCCTTTTGTGCTACATAGCGGGGGTCGCGGGAATAGGCCTCCTCTGTAATGGGGTCAAAGACGTTGCAGGAAACGACCAGCGTGGGGGTTTCAGCGGTGGGGTCTACAAAGGCGGTTTCGGGATCTGCCTTGAGCAGCATATCTGATTCGTGAATTTCCTGAAAGCCGCGAATGGACGAACCATCGAAAGGAATACCTTCCTTGAAGAAATCCTCTGTCAGACGCTGAACCGGCATGGTGAAGTGCTGCCAGGTGCCGGGTAGATCAGTGAAGCGCAGGTCCACGACCTGAACGCCTTTTGCCATTTCCAAAACTTCTTTGACTGATTTAGCCATTCTTTTCTCTCCTACAATTGATTTATGATGGCCGGATTATAGGAGGGTGGGTAAGGTGGGTCTATTACCCAAATGGGTACACTTGAAAATGGACGGATGTGCCATCATCCGCCCATTTTGCTCGCAAAGGGTTAACCAAGGAGAGGAGGGAAAGATCGCCTCCAACTTCTTAATTGTATGGTTGTCCGTACAGATTTCCATTCCCTGAAAGGGTTATTTTGATGATTTTTTTCTCAGATGCTTCTTTACAAAATCTTTAAAGAGACTTCACCCAGGGTTTAATTCGCAGGAATAAAGTTGGGGCAGTTTCATCCGAGAAAAAACAATACAGGTAAAATTTACACATGACCAAGATCCTTGTAATCGACGACGAACCCTCCATTACCAACCTGGTGCAGGCTTATCTGAAACCGGAAGGCTATGAAGTCTTCACGGCGGCGGATGGAAATTCCGGCCTGAAAGCCGCACGCGCCTTCAAACCGGACCTGATCATCCTGGATGTAATGCTGCCCGGCATGGACGGTCTTGAACTGCTCTCCAAACTGCGGCGCGAATCGGAAGTGTATGTCATCATGCTGACGGCGCGCACGGAAGAGACCGATAAGATCGTCGGGCTTTCCATTGGCGCAGATGATTATGTGACCAAGCCGTTCAGTCCGCGCGAATTGGTGGCAAGGGTCAAGGCGGCGCTGAGGCGTCTGGGGAAGGTGGCAGGCCCCGGCGTGGAAGGCGGCGTGTTATCCTTCCAGCATGTGCGCATTGATATGGGTGCGCGTCAGGTGACGGTGGAGGATAAAATTGTCGACTTGACCGCCATTGAGTTCGACATTTTGCGGGCCCTGGCGGAAAACCATGGACGCGTCCTTTCACGCGAACAACTTCTGGAAAAAGTGTGGGGTGGCGAATATTTTGGAGAGATCCGTGTGGTGGATGTACACCTCGGTCATGTGCGCTTGAAGTTGGGCAACCCCGAATATATTGCCACCGTACGCGGTGTTGGCTATCGCTTTGATGACGAGGTGTTATGAACTACTTCCGTTCACATCTGGCTGCGAAATTATTGTTGACGTATTTTCTGGTCATTCTGATCGGGATCACCGTGATTTGGGTGACCACATTGTTCACCACGCCCGCGGCCTATGCGCGCCACTTGCAGTATATGGAAGCGCAAATGACAGGGGCCGGTATGATGGGGCAGGGACAAGGCCTGGGTCAGGGGCGCGGACAGGGCGGCATGATGTTGGGTTTCTACGAGGATTTTCGAGCCACTTTCAACGAATCGCTGATCATTGCTTTCGTCGTGGCTTCGGCTGTAGGGTTGGCAGCCAGTTACGCCTTGAGTCGCGGCATCATTGCGCCGGTGCAGGATATGACCCTGGCGAGTCAGCGTATTGCTGAAGGGCGTTACGAGGAACGGGTTCAATCTGAAGGCACCGACGAGTTGAGTCAGTTGGCGGCAAGTTTCAACCAGATGGCTTCGCAACTGGAACAGGTCGAAGCCATGAGGCGGCGGCTTATTGGCGATGTGGCGCATGAGTTGCGTACGCCGCTTACCGCCATCAAGGGTTCGGCGGAAGGGCTGATGGATGGCGTGCTGCCCGCAAATGCAGAAACCTACCAGCAGATCCATAACGAAGCGGAGCGACTCAACAAGCTGGTGAATGACCTGCAGGAACTCAGCCGGGTGGAGGCAAAGGCCATTAATTTAAATTCCCAACCTGTGGATGTGGCCCGCCTGATCGAGACGGTCACCAAACGAATGCAGTTCCAGTTCGACGACAAGCGCGTCACTCTCCGCCGGGAATTGCCCCAGGAACCGTTGCAGGTTCTCGCTGATGAAGACCGCGCCCTGCAGGTGTTGACCAACCTGCTGGGTAATGCTCTTCAGTACACGCCTGAAAACGGGACCGTGACCGTGACGATCGAACGCGAGCAAAGCATGGCAAAATTCTCGGTGCATGACTCGGGTATTGGTATCCCCGCCGAGCATCTCGCCCATATCTTTGACCGTTTTTATCGCGTGGATAAATCCCGCTCGCGTGCACATGGTGGATCGGGTATCGGCCTGACCATCTCCAAACACCTGATAGAAGCGCAGGGTGGGAAGATCCGGGCGGAGAGCGCAGGCCCAGACCAGGGCAGTGTGTTCACCTTTACCCTGCCTTTGGCATAGACTTAAACAAAAAAGAGCCTCACATAGTGCGAGGCTCTTTTTTTTATTGTCACCACTTATCGGCGACGCCGGCGGCCGCCGCGGAAGAAGCCGATGATCCAGATGAGCACCACCGCGCCAAGGATGGCTACGATCAGGCTGTAGAAGTTAAAGCCGGTCACGCCTGAAGTGCCGAAGAAGTTTTCCATGATGAAACCGCCGATGAACGCACCGGCAATGCCGCTGAGCACGTTTTCCACAGCGCCCATCTGCTTGTTCCTGCCGGTGATGATGCTGGCGATCCAACCGGCCAGCGCGCCGAACACGATCCAAATAAGAATATCCGTCAAAGTCATTTCTGCCTCCAAATGGTAAATTGAACTTGGCCGATTATACCCGCTCAGGCCGTGAGTAAATGAGATGGCAAATGGTCGGTGCGGTTCAGGTAGTTGACCACAAAACTGTCTTTGTGGAAGTCGAAGCGGCTGATGGAGCAGTTATTGAGCAGGAACCACGAGCGGAATCCATGCGCGGCCTGGCGCCAGGGAAGTTTCAAGGCGGCGCATATGAAGCGTACGAAGAATCCGCCGTGGCTGACGAAGGCGATGCGTTCCTCGGGCTGGCCTTCCTTGTCTGCATGCTTTGCCAGTAATTCCGCCAACACCTTATCCGCTCGCGGTTGGCGGTCGGTTTCTTCTTCAAGGGCACGATTCCACCAGCCGGATTCGCCTAGGGAGTCCGGCAGTTTTAACCCGGGGAAGTTCTGCTCGAAGAACGAGCGTGGCTTGCCGGGGAGGAGCAGATTTTTCTCCGCGGCCTCTCGGGCATAGATGCCGCCTTCTTCATGGAGATCCACCCACGCTTCAAAAGGGACATTCCCCAGGGCACGTGCGGTTTTGGCGGCGGTGTCCACGGCGCGTTCCATCAGGCTGGCGTAGATGTGGGTGAGCCCATAGCCATATTGGTTCTGGTTGTTCCAGCGGTCGATCTTCGTGATCTCCTGCCGGTCCTTTAAGTATGCGGCCAGCGCCTGTGCCTGTTGTTTGCCGATCTCGGTCAGGTACGGATCGGGATTTTCCTTGTAATCGTCATTGCCCGCATTGGCGTTGTTGATGGACTGCCCGTGGCGGATGAAATAGAGTTGCATGGGTTTGTTCCTTGGGTGGAGTTTCGAGAAAAGTCCCCGTCTTTTCAGGGACGGGGACCCGTTCATTTGACTTGATACAGGACCTTCGTACTTTCCTCGTCGTCATAGTCCTGCCGTTCGCGATGGGTGGCGGTGCGCGCAGCGATGACCTGCACCGAGCCCTCGGCCCGGGCGAAGAAGCAGGTCAGCAGCCTCTTGCGGTTGGACATACCGGTGACGATCTCGCGTTTTTCCTTTTGCGAGTGTTCCTCATCGTCGCTGAAGACCGCGTGGCGATCTTTAAAGACCGTGGCGGCTTCGTCGAAACTGACGCCATACTTGGATTGGTTCCGTTCCGCCTTGGCGGGGTCCCAGTGGATTTGAAGCGGTTTTTGTTTTGCCATGCGGTGAGTATAGCATAAGGTAAAATCGAACTGTCAAAGGCAGGTGACCATGTTTCGTAAGATCTTATTCCTGTTGGGGTCGTTGATCGTTGTCTTCCTCATCTCGCGCGCACCGATCTTCCCGTTGATCGTGGAGGTGCGCGAGACCATCGGCGATGTGGAGTCGCTGCGCCAGACCTGGGAGTTCATGTCGCTGCCGCAGTTTTACGCCGCCGGTGACCTTGCCCGCGCCGCCTGGATGAACGAGACCTGGAATTCCTACAAGACCCTGTTCGTGCTCAACCACGCTTTTTTGCTGGCGGTGTTCTATGAGTGCTGGGTGCTGTTGAACCGCTGGTTCGGGAAGAAAGCATAGTAGTAATTTAAAATAAAAAGTCTTCCACCTCTAATTGGAAGACTTTTACTCCTAGTCCTTTGATAAGATCAGAGCATTAATACTACCTTCGAATCGTCTCGTCCCTCGCCGGGCCCACTCCGATCCACCGCACTGGAATTCCCGCCGCTTCTTCGATCATTGTCACATACTTCTGAGCATTGAGGGGTAACGCTTCGAATGATTTCGCCTTGCTGATATCCTCGCTCCAGCCGGGGACGGTCTTATAGGTCAGCTGTACCTCGCCCAAGCCGTAGGCGTCCACATCTGCATAACGCACAGGCTGGCCGTTCAAGGTGTAGCCGGTGCAGACTTGGATCTCTTCCAGGCCGCTCAACACATCCAACTTCGTCAGGCAGATCTCGGTCATGCCGCTCAACTCTGCGGCGGTGCGCACGATCTCCAGGTCCAGCCAGCCGACTCGGCGAATGCGCCCGGTCGTGGCAGCCACTTCGCCGAACTTCTTGTACACTTCGCTTTCGTATTCGTGAATCTCCGTGGGCAGCGGGCCCGCTCCCACGCGCGTGGTGTAGGCCTTGGTCACACCGATCACGTTGTTGATGTATTTGGGCGGAATCCCCAGCCCTGCCGAAGCAGCCGAGGGAATGGTGGTCGAAGCCGTCACGAAGGGATAGGTGCCCCAGTCGGTATCCAGGAACGACCCCATGGCCTGTTCGAGCAAAAAGGTCTTGTCCGCTTTCAAACCATCCTGCACCAGCGAGAACAACTCCTTGAGATACGGCTTGACCTTTTCATAATATCTCCGGTACTGGTCGCGCACTTGCTTGAAGTCCAGCGCTTCGCCGCCGAGCGCGGTGATGATCTTGTTCTTCAAGGTTAACTGCACTTCCAATCTTTGCTCGAACTTGTCGCTCGCAAAATCCGTCCAGCGGATGCCGTTGTAACTGACCTTGTCCGCAAAGACCGGTCCGATCCCGCGTCGCGTGGTGCCGGTGGCACCCGCTCCTTTGGCCTCTTCGTACAGACCGTCCAGGATCTTATGATATGGCATGATGAGATGCGAGCGCGGCGAGACCCACAAACGTCCGTCCACGTTCACGCCGGCCTTGTTGAGCATCTCGATCTCTTCGATCAACACCGCCGGGTCCACCACCACGCCGCCGCCGATCAGGCCGGTGGCGTTCTGCGCAAAAATACCCGAAGGCACCAAATGGATTTTGAACGTGC
>DAOQBX010000089.1:0-6424 GCA_035340155.1 Anaerolineales bacterium
GCAAAGGAATAGAGCGAGCCGTGCGACCATTCTGCGCGTGTGATGGCGATGAAGTTGCGGGCCGTGTCACGCGTATATTTGGACGTGGCCCAGGACATCCAGGGGCTCAATTCTGGCATGGAATTCTGGACCGCCTGGTACAGGAATTCCTCGTCGCCGAATTCGTATGGGCGCAGGGTGATAACATCGTCAGTCAGTTTTGCGAATGGGAACATGGGCGCTCCGTTAAATCAAAAGAGACACTTCGTCACCAATGGGCGTTGAGGTGTCTCTATGGATGCGTCATACGATTGCGGGTCAGGAAATGTAATCTCTCAGGTTGTGTTCCACCGCGTAAGCGGCGGCTTCGGCGCGGTTGTTCACGTTCAACTTCGAGAGGATGCTGGAAACATAATTTCGCACAGTCCCTTCGCCGAGGAAGAGGGTCTTGGCGATCTCACGATTGGTCTTGCCTTCCGATACGAGCAGTAACACATGCTTTTCCTGTTGGCTCAAGTGGGCAAAGGCGGAGGCCTCCTCTTCCTTGACCGCGCGTCGCACTTCCTGGAAGACACGCTGGGTCACGGCCGGGTCGAGCAGAGCTTCGCCGCGTCCGACCGATTCCAAGGCTTTGACCAGGTCCTCGCTGCCGATCTGCTTGAGAATGTAGCCCGAGGCCCCGGCACGAATGGCGGAGAAGAGCATCTCGTCCTCCGCGTAGGAGGTGAGCATGATGACCTTCGTGTTGGGGAATTGGTTCACGATCTGCTCGCAGGCTTCGATGCCGGATGTGCCGGGCAGGCGGATGTCCATCACCACCACATCAGGCTTGAGGGCGGAAGTCTGATCGAGCGCTTCGCGCGCCGACCCGGCCTCTCCCACCACATCAAATTGGGGATGTCGCTCAAGCAGGGACTTTAAACCAAGGCGTACAACTTCGTGATCGTCAACAAGGATGATTCGCTGTTTCTTCATGCGCATTATTTTACCCTATGAAACTGGAAAAAACGGGCAAAATTCACTTATTTCTTGCGTTTTTCAAGGTTAGCAAATGTTCTTCAATATGCGCCAGGCCACGCTCAGCCCACAGTTGCAGGGTCAGTTCGCCGCCGAGTGTTTCGTGCCGGCTTAGCCGCGACCAGGATTCTTCAGGCATTTCCTTCAACAGAATACAAACACGGCTCACCTCTGCGGAGAATATCTCCAGGATCTTTTCCAGTGACTCACCAGACTTATAGTTTTCTATCATCCACGCTTCCCCATCGAAATTTGCAAAAGTGGGGTTTTCCTCGGCCAATGTCCGGCGGATGCGTGCCCCATAAACATACTGGCTCACATCGCTTACATGTGCCGCGATCTGATGGACATTCCAGTCGCCGTCCAGTTTTGTGTACGGATCGTTGAACGCAAGGCATTCGGTACAAAACTCACGGGCGGCTTCCTCCAGACGCGCCAATAATTTCTCGCGATACTCTAGTAGTTCCTTCATGGTTCCTCCAGCATTTTAGTTGCAAGTTGGGATCGTATCCGGATTTTCGTTGGCGTTCAACGGCAGACCGAAATACGGTGTGGGGTCGTAGGTGTTCTCGATCTCCAGTTCATTCTTGAACTTTCCGAGACCATCGTCCTTGACGATGGAAATATGCAAATGCACACCGACGGGGTTGTTGGGGTCGCCGGAGTAATTTCCCTGATAACCGAGCAAGGTGCCCGCTTCCACAAAAACTTCTTCTGTCCCGGCCGGGAATTCCGATGAAATGAATGAATTGCCGTTCGGGTCTGCCATATGGGTATAGTACACCCAAATTTGGCGGGAAGGATCGAGCGGATCTTTCGGTACACGGATGATGACTGTGGAGATCCAATCGGGCTGGCGGGTGAGATAGCCGGGGTACGCTGCGACAACCGCAGTCACACCGACCTCCGTCCCGGCGAAAATATCGAGTTCAGCGTGCCTGTGACCGGGGCGAAATGAATCATCCCAAATGTAACCGATCAGGCCGTTCGTCGGGTAAATGAACGGGGCATCTCCGCATCTATTCCCGGCGACTATTCTTAGGTCAGGGCGGGAAGCGGGGTCACGGATAAAATTCACCACTTCGGTGCTTCGGGCTGCGCTCCTTCCGTACGCAAAGTACAAATAAATCCCTGCGGCGGCAATGACCACAGGGATGGCGAACACAAGTATTTTTTTGAGCATGAGGAGATTATAAGTGCTTTGTTCGGTTCGGAAATTAGCTATTGCTTTTAGCGAGAAAGTTTGTAATAATTGTAATGTATTTACAATAATGCAAACTCTGCGATACGAACGATTTTTGGGCAATGAAGACCACACTGCTGCGCAGGAATGCGATTTTTGCTGCCTGATGAACGGGACAAACAAGACCACCGCTAACCAACGGCGGTTTTGTTTTTAAGGAGGTGAGATCGAATAAATTGTTAAACATTTTGCACCCTGAAGACCACTGTAAGAATCTACTAAAACTCTAAAGAGGAGAATCTTTCATGAAGGCCAAGTGGTTCAATGTAATTTTGGTTTTGTTGATGTTGGTTGTAAGCAATGTGCCGGTCGTATCGGCGGATTCACTTACTCCGGCCAACCCTGCCCTTTCCGCAGAAACCGGGGAAATGACGAATGAAACCCCATCGCTTTGGTTCGTCGAACTCTCAGGCGCGCCGACCTCCGAGGGAAATTCATCTTTGGCGGTCGAGTCTGAACACAAGAAATTCCGCGATGAAGCGAAGAAAGAAAATATCAAATACGAGGAAGAACACAGCTATGCATCCTTGTGGAACGGTTTTTCCGTTTCTGCGACCACCGCGGAACTTGGAAAGCTGAGCCGCATGCCTGGTGTGGTGGGCATCTACCCTGTGATGAAAATCTCAGTGCCTGAAACGTATTCCTCCAATTTGGATCCGGAACTTTTCTCCGCCCTGGCTCTCAGCGGCGCAGACGTTGCCCAATCAGAATTGGGTTTCACCGGTAAGGGTATTAAAGTCGCTGTGATGGATACCGGCATTGACTACAATCATCCGGATCTCGGCGGTTGTTTTGGCCCCGGCTGTCGTGTTGCCATGGGTTGGGATTTTGTCGGTGATGACTACAATGCTGACGATACCTCCCCCAGCTACAACCCTGTTCCCAACCCCGATCCCTACCCCGATGATTGCAACGGTCACGGTACGCATGTGGCGGGTATCATCGGCGCGAACGGCTCAGTTGTTGGCGTAGCTCCTGAAGTGACCTTCGGCGCTTATCGCGTCTTTGGTTGCGATGGATCCACCAATGATGATGTCATGCTGGCTGCCATGGAACGTGCCTATCACGATGGAATGCAGGTGCTTAACATGAGCATCGGCTCCGCCTACGAATGGCCCCAGGCCCCGACCGCTGTAGCGGCCTCCCGCTTGGTTAAGAAGGGCATGGTGGTGGTTGCCTCCATTGGTAACAGCGGCGCGAACGGTTTGTATGCGGCTGGCGCTCCCGGCCTTGGCGAGAATGTGATCGGTGTGGCCTCCTTTGACAACACCACCATTACCCAGCCTGCTTTTAGCATTTCACCGGATGGCGCATTGGTCGGGTTCAACCCGGCTACAGCTGCTCCGCTTCCTCCCACTTCCGGTATCTATCCGATCACCCGCACTGGAACCACCACTTCGACCACTGACGGTTGTGCAGCCCTGCCTGCTGGAAGTCTGGATGGTCAGATCGCGCTCATTCGCCGTGGCGGTTGTACCTTCTTTGTGAAGGCTTTCAACGCTCAAAGCGCTGGCGCAGCCGGTGTGATTCTTTATAACAACGCCGCAGGCGGTTTGAACCCGACCGTGGCCGGCGCCGCTCCGATCACCATCCCTGTGGTGGCGATTACTCAAGCAGACGGTGCTCTTATCAACTCCCGCCTGGATGCAGGGTCGGTTGATCTCACTTGGGGCACCGAAACCTTCACTGTCCCCAGCACCACCGGCGGTTTGATCTCCTCCTTCAGTTCCTATGGCCTGTCGCCTGACCTGGCCCTTAAGCCAGATATCGGCGCTCCCGGCGGCAATATCTGGTCGACCTATCCTCTTGAAGAGGGCGGATATGCCAATTTGAGCGGTACCTCCATGGCGTCACCGCATGTGGCTGGTGCAGTAGCCCTGTTGCTCCAGGCGGCTCCCCGAACCAAGGCCGAAGATGTTCGTAATATCCTGCAAAACAGCGCAGAACCTGCTCTGTGGTCGCTTGCTCCTCAATACGGCATTTTGGATAGCGTCCACCGCCAGGGCGCGGGTATGGTTCAGATTGATGACGCCATTACTGCAAAGACTCGCATTGAACCCGGAAAACTTTCACTGGGTGAAAGCCAGAATGGCCCGGTCACGCGCAAACTGAAGATCCATAACTATGGCCGGACAAATGTGACGTACGATTTGTCCTTTGAGAACGCCCTATCCACTGGCGGTGTGATTACGCCTGACTTCTGGGATTCGGATGCGAACGTGACCTTCAACAAACAGAGTGTGACAGTTGAACGCAGGGATGACGCTGAAGTGCGCGTAACGATCACGCCGCCGACCTACCCGGACCAGGGTCAATATGGCGGTTATATTGTCTTCACCCCGCGCGATGGCGGGCAGGTCTATCGCGTTCCGTTCGCGGGCTTTGTTGGCGATTACCAATCCATTGAAGTGCTGAACAACCCGTTCGGTCTGCCGCTCCTGGTTGACCAGGATTGGAATGACGCTACGGTCTTTACGCTCGCCAACGGCGACCTTCCGACCTTCCTGGTACACCTCGATCACCAGTCCCGCATCTTCAAGATGGAAGCCTTCAATGCCAGCAATGGCAAATCCGTTGGCTCCATCTTGCAATTGGATTACATGATCCGCAACAGCACGACAACCGGTATCTTCGAATTCAAATGGGATGGCACCACGACTGGTAAGCACAACAAGGTCTACACTGCGCCTAACGGCCAGTATTATGTGACGATCTCCGTGCTCAAGGCGTTGGGGAATCCCAGGAATCCCGCAGACTGGGAAACCTGGACCTCACCTGTCTTTGATCTTGCTCGTCCGTAAACAAGTTCTGTAATTGAAGTAATTCAGGGCTGACAGGATCCTGTCAGCCCTGAACGTTTAATAGTTTGATATCTTATGGCGTGGGGATGAATATCTTTTCCGCTCCCGAGCCGCACAACACGACCGTTTCGCCGCTGTCTGTGTGATAGGGATAGGATGTTCCATTTGCTTCCAGGGTTAAATTGAAACCGGGCGTCAGCACCTGAAGATACATCCCGTTGGGCTGGGGGCATCCCAAACTGGAATCCGGCCAAGTGACCGCCTCCACTGCCGTGATCTGGATTTGATCGGCGCTGATCTGTAATTTCTCAGCCAGATGCCTTATTGCGATCTGCGCTACTGAAGGGATGCCGGCATTTTGTGTGGAGGGCGGCATATCTTCACTGCCGTCACTGATACCTTCTGTTGGCGGCGGGGTCTGGGGGATGAGTTGTCGGGGCATGGGAGTCTCCGTGGCAGCAACAGCTTCCAGCGGTGGAAGTGAAGCGGGGCTTTGCGCGCATCCCACCACCAGGAAGAGGACGCATACTGTCAGAAAGGGAAGGAAAGGCTTCATGAAGATTCTACTCCTTTTGTGTTTAACCTTACAGACGTTCACCAGGGTGAAAAAGTTCACACGAATTCCAACATTTCTTTTATGTTTTGCTGGCGAATTTCTTACACTCGCGGCTTAACATAGGCACATTGATACTGGTAAATAATAAGGAGAAAATGAACATGTCCCTCTATCTTTACTCACAACCCCGTCATGCCGTCCGCCGCTGGACGCAGCAGCCTCAAACCCGCTCGCTGGGAGTCAACATCCGCGAAGAAGAAGATGCGTATACCCTGTCTGCGCTCGTGCCCGGCTTGAAGGCCGAAGACCTCAACATCCAGGTGTTGGAGAATGTGGTCAGCATTGAAGGCGGGTACAAGGCCGAAGAAGCGGAATACCTGTTGAGTGAGCTGCCTCAGGGTTCTTTCAGGCGCGTGCTGCGCATGCCGGGCGAGATCGACTCGGAGAACGTGGAAGCGAAAATCGCCGATGGCGTTCTAACCCTCCGGCTGCCCAAGGCCGAATCGACCCGCCCGAAGAAGATCAAGATCGAAGTTAACTGAAAAAAGAGGCCGCGCCAAAAGCGTGGCCTCTTTTTTGACCGCACTGGGTATAATTCCCGGACTCTTATGTCTCGGAGAATTCCTGTGCGTGTAAAACAAACTCTGTTCGTCCTTCTTCTTGTTATCATACTTGCTGCCTGTGGCGCAGACGAGCCCACCATCGCGGCCCCCACGGTTGACCCAACCGATACGCCCCCGCCGACCGCCACGGTCATCCCAACTTCTTCCACGCCGCTGGTCATTCTGGTCCTGCCATCGGATATGGATAAGGTCTCATTCGATCTAT
>DAOQBX010000090.1:0-6423 GCA_035340155.1 Anaerolineales bacterium
ATCTATATCAAAAGACCGTCTATGATCTGGCGCAAACTTCCGGATATCGCTTCCAGGTCCGCAATGCGCTAACACCGCAGGATGTGGCTGACCCAACTCTGAAGGTCGTCATTGCGCTTCCGCCCGACCCGGGAATTGCCTCTCTTGCCCCGGCCGCTCCGAACGTTCAGTTTTTAGCGGTGAACATCCCCAACTTGACCGCAGGTGGGAATCTTAGCGTGCTTGCTCCCGGCAATGAAGCGGAATTGCCCGCCTTCCTGGCCGGATACACCCTGGCCATGCTTTCTGTGGAATATCATATTGGCATGTTGTACCCCGACGGGGATAATGACGCCATCCGCGCTGTGAACGCCTTCAACAACGGCATGCGCTATTTCTGCGGATTGTGCAACCGCCTTTATTATTCTGCCATCGAATATCCGACCTTTCTGAACATCCCGGTGGGGGAAGATCCCAACAAATACGGCGGCTATGCCAATGTGCTCATCAACGACCGGGACGCGGATGCGTTGTATATCTACCCCTCCCTCGCCAGCGATGATTTTCTGACCTATGTCGGCACACAGGGCGTTTATCTCATTGGCACACAGATGCCCGAGTCACGTCCCGGCGGCTGGGTGATGACCATCACACCCGACACTATTAAAGCGATCCAGGGAACATGGCCCAACCTCACATCCGGTCAGGGCGGCATCAACGTTCAATCTCCGCTCGGGCTTGCGGATGTGGACTCGAGCATCCTCACCCCCGGTAGATTGCGTGTTGTGCAAGAGACGTTGGAGGCCCTGATCTCCGGCCGCATCCTGACCTCGAACCCTTGATGTAGGTCATTGGTCCTGCCAGGTGAAAATCGCCTTGACTGTCTTTTGACCGCCATGATAGACTCTAGCCACCTTGATAAAAGGAATTCCAAAGAAAGGAGCGCACTACCCATGTTCATGAAGAAATCCCTCACCTCTCTGATCGCTGCCGGACTTTCCGGCGTCGATGCTTGTAGTGCGCCCGTTCAGCGTTAGGCTACGAATCACAGTCTGACGACCACGGCGCGCAAAGCCCGTGGTCGTTTTTTCTTTAATCCCTCAGCGGCCATGGGTATCGTCTCCATGACCGCTTTTTGTTTTATGCAAGGAAGAAGGAAATCATGTTCGGTATTCAGACCCAGTTGTTCGAAGCGCAGGATGTCCGTTTCGGTCCCATCGACCATGAGACGCATCCCGAGATCGAATCCAGATGGACGCATGACGAAGAGTTCACGCGTCTGATGGAATTGAAACCTGTCCGTCCGCTTTCGCCTGCGATGGTGAAGAAGCAATACGAAACCATTGAGAAAGATATGGACGAGCAGAAGAACCTTTTCTATTTCACCATCCTCGCCCGTGATGAAGACCGCCTGATCGGTAAGGCACTTATCGAGTGGGTGGACTGGTCGAGCGGAAACGGTTTCATCCGCATTGGTATCGGCGAGCCGGAATTCCGCAGTAAGGGCTATGGTTCGCAGGCGCTCGGCCTGTTGCTGCGCTACGCCTTTGGTGAGTTGAACCTATATCGCGTCACGGCGGTCATGCCTGCCTACAACGAAGGTGCACTGCGGCTCTTCCAAAAGTTCGGCTTTGTCGAGGAAGTGCGTCGCCGCAAGGCCATGCACCGCGACGGCGAATTTTGGGACATCGTCAGCTTCGGCTTGTTAAATGCCGAATGGCGTAAATCCGATTGGGCGCAGGGGTGAAGCGATGAAATCTCTCTATCGCGGATCCCTCGTCCGCCTTGCATCGGTCCAGCCGGATCTTCTGGCAAAATCCCTCCTCAAATGGGATCGTGACTCAGAGGCGCAGCGCCTCGGTGACTTCATGCCGGTGCAATTGCAGTCGGAGAAAAAGATCAAGGAATACCTCGAGAAGCGGGAGGAGAACAATACCTCGTACCGCTTCTCGATCCTGACGCTGGCCGGGGATGTGTTCATCGGCTTTACCTCGCTGTGGGTGAACGATTGGAATCTGGGCGAGGCGTGGCTGGGAATCTTCATTGGCGAGCGTGATTATTGGGGCAAGGGCTACGGTACCGACGCCATGCGTTTGATCGTCCAGTATGGATTTATGGAACTCAACCTGCGGCGTATTTCACTAGGCCTGCATGCCTTTAATGAGCGTGCCTTGAAGAGCTATCTAAAGGTTGGCTTTCGCGTGGAGGGCCGCGAACGCGGCGTTTTTCTGCGTGATGGCGTTCGATATGATGACCTCGTGATGGGATTGCTGCGCGAGGAATGGCTGGAGATGCAAAATGAAACAAATACAGGAAACGCCTCCAAACCGTGACCTGAAACTGCGTGCTGTCACCTGGGCCGATGTGAACGCTGTGGCCCGGTTGATCTACGAAGTCTGCGAAGCCGACGGCGATATAACTGTGGCCGTCACGCCGGAAGAACTGGAGCGCCAGTGGCATACGTATGGTTTCAACCCTGAGACCGATGCCTTTGTGATGGAAGCCCCCGATGGGCGTATCGTGGGTTATACGGAGATGTTCAACCACAAGGATCACGCCGACCTCAACATTGACGGCTACTTCCACCCCGACTTTAAATCTGTTGGCGCAGCCCTGCTCCAGCGCACCGAAGAGCGTGCCCGGGCAGAGGTTTCCCTCGCGGCCCCGGATTTGCGCGTCTTTGTCCGCAGCACCATTGATGGCAAGGATAAGATCGGCTGGGGCCTGCACGAACAATTGGGGTTTGCCCCCGTTCGCCATCACTGGCGTATGGAGATTCGCTTGCAAGGAGCGCCGCCTGCGCCGAATTTCCCGGCAGGCGTGGAATTGCGTCCATTCGACAAGGAAGCGCATGCCCATCTTGTCTGGCAGGCAGAGAACGATTCTTTCAGCGAACATTGGGGCCTGCATGTCCGATCCTTCGAACATTGGTCGCGGGTGCGTTTTGAATCCTCCGAGTTCGACCCGGCCTTGTGGCTGGTGGTTTGGGACGGCGATGAGATCGCTGGTTTCTCGCAAAACCGCTTCCGCATGGGAATTGGCTGGATCAGCGTATTAGGCGTTCGTAGGCCATGGCGCAAACTTGGCCTGGGTCAAGCACTGCTTCAGCACTCTTTTGGCGAGTTTTACCGGCGTGGCATGAGCACCATCGGCTTGGGAGTGGATGCCTCAAATTCCACTGGCGCCACCCGCCTGTATGAGCGTGTGGGCATGTATGTCGCTACCGAATTTGTCACTTTTGAGAAAGAATTGCGTCCCGGTAGAGAACTTGAGGACGCTGACGAGCGCAGGTAGAACCGCCCCAAAACCCGGATAGCAGCGCGGCAAAATTCGGGGTAGAATCAGAAAGTCTTTGTTACCTTACGAAAGGGCGTACTTAAATGATGAACCTGCGATGCCTTTATTGCCAAACCCCGTTTACCTTGGGCCGCGTGGAGATGCTCTCTGCGCTGGTATCCATGAATGACAGGAGCCAGAACCACTACGATGCCCACTGTCCACGCTGCCGCCGTGCCAACTCCATTTCGCGCCAGCGGATGGAATTGTTCTTCCCGAACTGGAAGGAAGCCGCCAAACAGCAGCAATCTGCGGCTGCCACCGCTTCGGCGTCCGCGCCTGCTTCTGCCTCTCTGAAAACGGAACCGCTGCCGAAAGCCTCCAAGGGCGCGGCCGCAAAGTCCGTTGCCAAAAAGGAGACCGCCGCCGTTTCTGCCAAAACATCTGAAACCAAAGGTTCTCGCGCCTCAAAGCCTGCTTCTGCCAAAAAGACGGCGCCACCTGCCAAACCTGCGCCTTCCAAGAGTCCCAAACCCTCTTCGAAGGATGGCAAGAAGAAATAGCCCACCGCTCGGAATCCACCCGCAGGCGCTTTCGTGCCCTGCGGGATTTTTTTTGTAAAGAAGGTATCTCTCATGACTATTCGTGCAGTATTCTTCGATTTTGGCGGTGTCCTCCAACGCACCGAATATCAAGCTCCGCGCCAGCAACTGGCCCAACGCTTCGGCATGGATTATGACGATATCGACAAACTGGTCTTTGGCGGCGAGTCGGCCCGGCGCGCTTCAGTGGGCGAGATTACGGAAGATGTGCATTGGGCTTCTGTATTGAAGCGCCTCAAACGGCCTGACTCCGAAATGCAATCGATCAAAGATGAATTCTTCGCTGGCGATGTAATCGACCATGAACTGGTCGAGTTTATCCGCTCGCTGGGCAGGAAGGTTCATGTCGGGCTGATCTCGAACGCCTGGGATGGTATGCGACCGTTCCTTGAAAAGAGCGGTTTGATCGAATTGTTTGCAACGGTCATTATTTCTGCAGAGGTTGGGGTGATGAAGCCCGAGGCGAAGATCTATCATCTCGCGTTGGAGCAGGCTCAGGTTCAGGCAAATGAAGCGGTCTTTGTCGATGATGTGCCCGTCAACATTGAAGCCTGTGAGAAGGTCGGTATGAAGGGCGTTCTGTTCAAGAATCAACAGGATGCCGTCAAACAATTGAAACAGATATTGAAGCGTTGAGTATTATGAGCCTTAACTCAAGCCTTTTTATTCGTGATCTTGGTGATGGCCTGATTCTGCGGCGCGCTTCTGCAGAGGATGTGGATGCCCTGGCCGAGATGAACAGTCTCATGCACGGTGACGGACCCGGCCAACCCAACCCGCGCATCGGTATCTGGACCCGTGACCTGCTTACCAAACCCCATCCGACTCTTGTCCCTGGCGACTTTACCCTTGTGGAAGAAACTGCCACCGGGCGCATCGTTTCCACCTTGTGCCTGATCCCGCAGACATGGATGTATGAAGATATCGAGTTTGGCATCGGGCGGCCTGAACTTGTAAGCACCCTGCCGGAATTTCGCAATCGCGGCCTTGTCCGCATTCAAATGGAAGAAGTCCACAAGTGGAGTGAAGAGCGCGGGCATTTTGCCCAGTTCATCACTGGCATCCCGTATTTTTATCGTCAGTTCGGGTACGATATGACACTGGATTTGGCGGGCCGGCGTTACGGCTTTGAGGCGAACCTGCCGATCCTGAAGGAGGGACAGCCTGAGCCGTACTTACTCCGCCCGGCGGTGGAAGCCGATGTCGAGTTCATTGCCCAGCTCTACAGCGAGTCAAAGAAGCGCTACGCCATTTTCTGCAAGCGTCCGGCTGAGATCATCCGGTATGAGATGAGCGTTCAAAGCCCGGATAGCATCATCCATTATGACCTTGCGGTGGTCGAAGATGTGAAGGGTGAGCGCGTTGGGTATATCCAGCATACGACGGAGTTGTGGAATGGTGGTGTCCATGCGGTCACTTTTGAGATTGTTCGCGGCGCATCCTGGCTGGAGATCGCCCCCAGTGTGGCACGATATTTGTGGAAGAAGGCAGGTGAATATGCCGAGCGCGACTCCTTGCCGCGCACTTCCTTTGGCTTTCATCTTGGTGAATACCATCCCGTCTACGAATCTCTGGATGACCGTCTTCCCGCTTTGCGCAAGCCATATGCTTATTACATGCGCGTGCCGAATCTTCCCGGCTTTTTGTGGCATATCCGCCCAGCGCTGGAAAAACGATTGGCTGAATCTGTTGCAGCCGGGTTCAGTGGCGAGCTGCGGGTGGGTTTCTACCGTGATGGCCTGCTCATTAGGTTTGAGCGCGGCCAAATTGCGGCTGTTGAACCGTTGAAAGTGACATCAGGCGTCCAGGTCGATGCAAATTTCCCCGAACTGACCTTTCTGCATCTGGTCTTTGCTTACCGCAGTTTTGATGAACTCCACCACATGTTTGCAGATTGTTATTGGGAGAACAACACAGCTCGTGTGTTGTTGAACGCTCTCTTTCCCAAAAAATTATCGGCTGTTTACCCGGTTTTTTGAACAAAAAAATTCCTCTACAGGAGTGTAAAGACTGTTAATTGACGCATTAAGAGCTTTCCAAGTATAATTTTGGAACTATCCCTTATTGTTGGGAAGTAGAGGCAAAATGGCCCTGCGCGGAAATTTACGAGACTTTACGATTACTCAACTTTTAAATTTGATCAACCTCGCCAGTAAGACGGGTACCCTAGTCGTGGATGGATCCACAGAACAGGCGCACATTTCCTTTCGTGCCGGGAAGCTGGCCTACGCCCGCATCGGCAAGGAGGATGGCAGCCTGGCCGCTGTCCTATACAAGGCCAACAAGATCAACGCCAACCAGTACCGTGCCATCGCCGACCGCGCCGGTCAGATGACCGATAAAGAACTCGGCTTGTTGTTGATCAATGCGGGGTACGTCACGCAGGAGGATATCCTGCTGAATTTGCAAGCCTACTTCACGGATCTAGTCCGCAAAATGTTCACCTGGGTGGAAGGTATCTTCCGCTTTGAGAACGATATCCTTCCGCCCGACGATCGCATCAATGTGCGGCTGGATCTTGAGAACATTATCATTGAAGGGTCGCGTCAACTGCGTGAGTTGGAGC
>DAOQBX010000091.1:0-6371 GCA_035340155.1 Anaerolineales bacterium
ACGGGTGAAAAAAGAGATCGTCGTTACAGGAAACCTCGCTCCCATAAGCGAACCGGATGTTCTCGTTGCCGAGATCAATGAAAAATTCACAGTGGATAGCCTTGCTTTGGTTGGGCATGAACCGTACCTCTCGGCGCTGGTCAGCATGCTGGCCGCAGGTGGGTCGCCGATGGATATTGCCTTCAAAAAGGGCGGGGTGTGCCGCCTCGCTACCGACAACCTGCGATATAGCCGCAAGGCCACCCTCGAGTGGATGCTCACTCCCGGCGTGCTGGTGGAAATTGGAGAAGGGTAAAGAGTGCGATAAAATTCACCCAATCCCTTTTCAGGTTCCCCATGCCAGACATTGACCTTGCCTCTCCCTCCCTTTACGTCAATCGTGAACTCAGCATGCTGGAGTTCCAGCGCCGCGTCCTTGAAGAAGCGCGGGACGAGGAAAACCCGCTGCTTGAGCGGGTGAAGTTCCTTGCCATCCTCGGCTCCAACATGGACGAGTTCTACATGGTGCGTGTTTCCGGCATTCGCAAGCAAGTGGAAGCCAATATCATGAAACTCTCGGAAGACGGCCTGACTCCCCGCGAAGAACTGGCCGTCATCCGAAAGAACGCCCAGGAGTTGATGCAAGATGCGCAGCAGTGCTTTCAACGCAAACTCATGCCGAAATTGGAAAAGGAAGGCATTCACGTTCTTGAATATTCTAAACTGAGCAAGTCTCAAAAGGAACGTGCCGATAAATATTTCAAAGATGTCGTTTACCCGGTTCTGACTCCGCTCGCGCTGGATCCCGGCCATCCATTCCCTCATATCTCCAACCTCAGCCTCAACCTTGCCATCGTCATCCGCGACAAAAAAGGCAACGAAAAATTTGCCCGCCTCAAAGTTCCAGACACCCTGCCGCGTTTGATCCCCATCAAGCGCTCCTCCGGTGGAGCCCGCAAGGATGGGACCATCCCCTTCCATCATTACTTCGTCTGGATCGAACAATTGATCGCCGCCAACCTGGCTGACCTTTTCCCTGGTTTGGAAGTCGTCTCTGCTCATCCCTTCCGCATCGTGCGTGACGCCGATATCGAGATCCAGGAACTTGAAGCCGATGACCTGCTTGAGACCATGCAGCAAAGCATCCGCAGGCGCAAGTTTGGATCGGTGGTGCAGGTGGCGATCTACCCTTCCATGCCTGATGAGATCCGCGATCTGCTGGTGGAAAATCTTGAGGTTTTACCGAACGATGTCTATGTCATGGCCCATCCGCTCGGGTTGGCAAGCTTGTGGCAATTGTATAGCAGCGTTGAACGCTATGAATTGAAGTACCCGCCGTTCATCCAGCGGATTCCCAAGCCGCTTCGAAACCTTGATAACTCCGAAAATATCTTCGATGTGATCCGCTCAGGGAACATGCTTTTACACCACCCCTACGAAACTTTCTCCCCGGTCATCGATTTTCTCAACACCGCTGCGCGCGACCCGAATGTGCTGGCCATCAAACAGACGGTCTATCGTGTTGGTTCGAATGCCCCGGTCGTGGAAGCCCTGCTCGAGGCTGCTGAGCGCGGCAAACAGGTTGCAGTATTGATGGAGTTGAAGGCCCGCTTCGACGAAGAATCCAATATCGGTTGGGCGCGTGCATTGGAAGATGCGGGCGTGCATGTTGTATATGGATTGGTCGGGCTCAAGACCCATTGCAAAGTGGCGATGGTCGTCCGCCGTGAAGGCGAGGGCATTCGCCGTTATCTGCATCTTGCCACTGGAAATTACAACGCCGTCACCTCGCGCTTTTACGAAGACCTTGGCATGTTCACATGTGACGATGACATGGGTGCCGATGCTACTGACCTCTTCAACTATCTCACTGGTTACTCCACCAAGAAGATCTATAAAAAATTGCTGGTCGCTCCGGTCAATTTGCGCGAACAAATGGAGTCGCGCATCCATCGTGAGATCGAGCACGCCAGGGCGGGGAATAAATCCCGCCTCATCTTCAAAATGAATTCCCTGGTGGATATGGGAATGATCCAGTTGCTATACCAGGCCTCGCAAGCTGGTGTGAAAATCGACCTGCTTGTGCGCGGTATGTGCTGTCTGCGTCCGGGTGTGAAGGGCGTCAGCGAAAACATTCGTGTGGTCAGCATCGTTGGCCGCTACCTCGAACACAGCCGCGTTTATTACTTCCAGAACAATGCCAATGAAGAGATTTATCTTGGCAGCGCCGATCTCATGCCGCGAAATTTAGACCACCGGGTTGAGGTGGTCTTCCCTGTCGAAAACAAAGGGCATGTGCGCTTCCTGCGCGATAAGATCCTGGATGCCTACCTCAGAGACAACACCCGTGCGCGCATCCTCGAATCCGATGGAAAATACAGACGCCTCAAACCCGGGAACGAAGACAAACTCTATGATGTGCAATCACACCTGATGGGGGAGTGAAAAGAAAAACGTACTGCCGCGGCCTTCTTCGCTTTCCGCCCAGATCTGACCGCCGTGCGCTTCGATGATGTGCTTCGAAATGGAGAGACCCAGTCCCGTGCCGGAACCGGTGCGGGACGAATCGACTCGATAGAACCTCTCAAAGATGCGGGATAGACTTTCCGATGGGATGCCGATGCCCGTATCCCGCACCGCGTATCGTACCCCGCCGGAAACGGATTCTGCGATCAGGGCGATCTCTCCTCCGGGCCTTGTAAATTTCACCGCATTGTGAATCAGGTTCACCAATACCTGCTCAAGCCGGGCCTTGTCTGCGCGGATACTCGGCAAGTCTTCTTCACATCTCACATCCAATTTCAAATTGGCGCGTTCCACCTGCGCCTTCATACGATCTGCTGCTGAGTGAAGCAACTTGCGTGGCGAGAGTGATTCGAAATTAAGTTGAACCTGCCCCGATTCGATGCGCGAGAGGTCAAGCAGTTCCTGGGTCATCTGTGTCAGCGCGTCCACCTCGGTGTGGATTCTGTCCAGGAAACGGGGACCGGCGTCCGGGTCTGATAAGGCCCCGTTTTGCAGGGTCTCGGTCAGGGCTTTGAGAGAAGCGAGCGGTGTCCGTAGTTCGTGTGATACATTGGAAATAAAATCCCGCCGCACGGTCTCGAGTTTCCGCACCTGGGTCAGGTCCTGCGCGAGGATCAAACTTCCGCCTGCGTGTTTATCGGGGATGACGATGATCTGCAGGTACTGTTTGCGGGTCGGGAGTTCAACTGTTTCCATCTGCAACTGTCGGGTCTGCTGACAGCGTCTCCATGCCTCGATCAGCGGATGGCTGCGCACTACTTGTGCTACGCTTTGTTGGGTTGGGTTATTTGTGTTGAATAGTTTTTTTGCTGCCGGGTTGGCAAATTGTACTCGTCCGTCTTCGTCTGCAATGAGGACGCCATCTGTCAACTGTTCGAACACAGTTGCGAGGCGTTCATTCTCGGTCCGAAGCGTAGCGACTTCTGTATTGAAATTCGCTCGGTTGGATTCGATCACGCTGACCAATTCGGCGATCTCCTCTGAGTGGGGCAGGGGCCGGGCTGGGTCGCGGATGAATTGTGTGACACGAAGGAGATTTTTCTTTAATTCATAATAGCGCCATGCCAGCAGGATGGCGATAACAATTAAGAGAACGACCAGAAGATAAGGGAGTTGGGCCGCCATTGAGAAAATGCTACCCTTCGAACCGGTAGCCCCCGCCGCGCACCGTGACGATGCGTTTCGGTTCACTCGAATTTTCTTCGATCTTTTGTCGCAGCCAGCGTACGTGCACATCCACGGTGCGGCTATCCCCAATAAAGTCCCAGCCCCAGACGCGCTCAAGGATGAACTCGCGCGAAAGCATCTGCCTGCGATGCTCAGCCAGGAAGAGCAATAGTTCATATTCCTTTGGTTTAATTTGAAGAGGCGTTCCGTTCAGGGTTACTTCACGGCGGGTGAGGTTGATGATCAAGTTATCGAAAGTCAGGGTCTCATGGGGCGTAGATTCAACCGCCTTGCCCAATTCCTCCCTCAACAGGCGGGTGCGGCGTATTTGAGCTTTGACACGCGCGATCAGTTCGCGCATTGAGAACGGTTTGGTCAGGTAATCATCCGCGCCGACTTCGAGGCCAACCACACGATCGATCTCATCGTCGCGGGCGGTCAGCATCAAGATGGCAGTCGACATTTCCTTCCGCAGGATGCGCGCTACTTCGAAACCGTCCATTTCAGGCAGCATGATGTCCAGTATGATCAGGTCGGGTCTTAATGCCCGGGCAGTTTCAAGCGCGGTTCTTCCATCTCCCACGGTCTCCACGATGTACCCCTCTTTTTTCAGGTTGTAGGCCAGAGTCTCTTGCAGCGCAAGTTCGTCTTCAACGACAAGTATTTTTTCAGGCATGAGGCGCACTATACCATAAAGGATTATGCCGTCTGTTAAGGTGTTGTTAAAGAAAACAGCCCATCGTGTAAGATGAGCCGGTTCTTATTGTTGCGTGCGTTTTCGAAATGCCAGCGGAAGTGTGACGATCAACGAGATGATCACGCCCATGATCAGGATACCGTCTGTGGAACCGATCTCGGACTGGCCGTTTGCGGGCGGTGTCGGCGTTGCCTGTTTTATATCCATTATGCGAACGGATGAGGCGAATACCGGGGTCGGCGAAAAATTTGCCATCGTCAGAACAAGGACCATGACAAATATTATAGTGATTACTATTCCAAAACCGGAAACGCTTTTCATTGTTGTTATTGTAACATGATGAAGTATAGGGTAAGATAACCAACGTTTGATATTTTTACGATCTTTTATCGGTAAGTGGGATGAAATAAATGAGATTACTTGTACCTTTTTGCACTTTTATTGTATAATTCTTTAGTTATTGTATGAAACATTGGCAATCACATAAAGTGGAGAATGAAGCCGCGACTTTACCTTTGATGGGTCGTTGCGAAAGACCAGCCTCAATGAAGTCTGGAGCGGGCTATTCTTCATTACAGGCTGCGCATGCAGCCTGTTCTTTGAAAAAATGCGAACGGGAGATGTTCCATTTTTTGAAGATCGGAGTTCGTTAATTCAGCTTTCGCCGTTGCTGGTGTGCTCAGTAACGGCGTTGCGCTTAGAATTCATGCTTAGGAGCATCCATGATCAAAAAGATATTTGACTGGCTGAAACAGCCTCTCGGTCTGATCGCGGTGGGTATTGTTTTCCTGGCCTTGTTCAGCGCGGCTGCCTATGGGATCTATCTGACCCAGCAGTCGCCTGAGCAACCCGTTCCAGGGTTCCCACATAAGACCCATGTAGCCTTTGGCATACAATGTTTGTACTGCCATCCAGGCGCTTCCAAGGGCCCGGCAGCGGGCATCCCTTCCCAAGCGAAATGCTGGGCGTGTCATAATCAAATCCAAAAGACACAGACCAGTGCTTTACTTGCGCCGTTGAAGGATGCTGTTCTCAACGGCAAGCCGCTTGAGTGGGTTCCGGTTGCCATTGTGGCAGACTTTGTTCAGTTCAACCATCGGGCGCATATTGCGGCGGGGAAGAACTGCGAAGATTGCCATGGTGACTTAACCCAGTCGACCATCTATCAAAACCCACAGGTGTTCAACATGGGATGGTGTCTGAATTGTCATGTCCAGTCTGCTGGTGAGGATCAGGTAAAACTGACCAAACTGACCGACTGCGGTACTTGTCATTATTAAACCGGGCGAAAGGAACTATTATGAGCGAACAATTTTCCCGGCGTGATTTTCTGAAACTGGCTGGTTTAGGCGCGGCGACCACGGCCATCCTCACAGGATGTGGTCCCGCCTCGCGTTACGTCAAGCGCGAACCCTATCAACAAATGCCCGAGTACAACTCGGTCGGCCAAAGCACATATTACGCCACCACATGCCGCGAGTGCGCGGCAGGATGCGGTCTCATCGTCCGCACATATCAGGGACGTGCTCTCAAGACCGAAGGCAATGCGAATCATCCATTAAACCTCGGCAAAACTTGCGCGCGCGGACAAGCCACCTTGCAAGGGTTATACAACCCGGATCGCGTCACCGACCCGAACAAAGCCGGTTCCGCCATGGATTGGGATGCTGCCATTCAGGTCGTTGCAGATGCCCTGAAGACCTACAAACCCAATGAGATCGCCTTCCTGATGGGTATGGCCCCCGACCATCTTTTTGACCTTGTTTCAGACATGGCCAAGGCTACTGGTATGAATGTTCCAACTCGATTTGGGGCTTTAAGCATGTTCGAAGCCCGTGCCACACTAAGCAAAGCGTCCGAAGAAGCCTTGGGACATTTCAGCTTGCCATGGTTCGATATTGGCGGGGCGCAGATCGTGCTTTCCTTTGGCGCTAACTTTCTTGAGACCTGGCTTTCCCCCGTCTCCTATACTCGCGGGTTTGCCGGTTTGCGCGAAGCCAAG
>DAOQBX010000092.1:0-6349 GCA_035340155.1 Anaerolineales bacterium
CACAATGCGCGACAACAAAATATCGAGGTCCAGCGTGGAGGCGAGATCGCGCGCAATATCGATCAAGCGGCGATAGCCATCCAGCCTTTCTGTTTTTATCTCAGCCATTTAAGATCTTCTCCATAATAGCGGGCAGGATCGTGGATACATCTTCAAAGAGGGCCACATCCGCGCGGAGGTTTAGGTAGGTGGGCGTATTATTAATGATGATAAGGTGGGCGCCGCGGTCCAACGCCTGCATGGGCAACCCGGCCACCGGCAAAACTTCGAGCGAGGAACCGGCCACTACCATCAAATCACACTGCCGCGCTTCTTTCTGCGCCTTGAACCAGGCCGTTTGCGGGAGTTGCTCTCCAAAAAGGATCACATCCGGCTTAAGGATTTGGCTGCAATCAGGGCAATGGGGAATCTCACCTGTCGTAACGAAAGGCATCAGATATGGCTCGGCCTGCACTTGATGATAACACTGCGAACAAGTTAAAGTTTGCATGGTCCCGTGCATTTCGATTACAAATTTCGAACCAGCCTTCTGATGCAGAGCATCGATGTTCTGGGTGATGATGGATTTTAAGTATCCCAACCGTTCCATTTCGGCGATCGCAATGTGAGCCGGATTGGGCAATGCATAAAAAATCTGGTTAGCCAGCGGCCGGAACCATTCAAAAAAGGTTTCTGCTTTCGTACGAAAAGTGCTGAGAGAGGCCACTTCCAACGGTTCATCACGGGCCCATAGACCAGTACCGGTTGAACGAAAATCAGGAATCCCAGATGGAGTGGAAAGCCCGGCCCCCGTCAGGATGACCGCGTGTTTGGATTGGCGGAATAAATCCGCAGCGAATTCAATGTTTGTCTGCGTCTGGGACGAGAAGGAGATCATCGCGCCTTTTCGCGCTCGATCATGGCATCCGCAATTTTGACAAATTGCTGGGAGGTCATGTTGGACGGTTGCGCCATGACAGCCGGGGTCTGTAAACGCGTTGCCTGTAAAAAGAGTTCCGGAGCCGGGGTGACGGTCGCCGCGATCGAATGTCCCAGCTTTTCCTGAACCTGCACCCATGGCATCTGCGCTTCAGAGCGCTGACGATTGTTCAATATGACCGTGATATTCTTGGGATCGATCTTGGAGGCAGCCATTTCGTCGATCAGATACCTGGTATGCTGAATGGTGCTTGGCATCCCCTCCATGACCACAATACGCTCATTACAGATTGAAAGAATTTTCTGCACATACGTTGGCAGGCCCGAACCAAGATCCAAAACCACATATCTGCCCAACGAAGTCAATCGCACCACCAGGGCTTCGAAATTCTGCACATTTGATATCAGATTAACATCGCGTGGATTTGCGGATGCCAGAAAAAGTTTCATACCCGAGTTATGAGGGACGAGGAAGTCCCTCACTTTTTCACGGGTCACCTCGGCCACAGTACCACGCAAAATCTCTGTCAGCCCATGAGAGATCGGAATCCCAAGATCCATTCCAAGTGTTCCGGCGCCAGGGGTCATTTCAGCCAGAACCACTTCTTCTTGGTCGCGGACAACCAAACTTGCGGCCAAATTCGTGGCTAGAGTCGAAACACCCAACCCACCGCGTGCAGAAACAACGCCGATCAAATATCCATGACTTTCATGGCTGCCAACGACAGGTTCTTCCGCTTTCTTTGGTGCGGCCCGCGCCAGCAAAGCCTTCACATGCGCCTGCAATTCAGTCGGGTGAGTAGGTTTGGTTAAATAATCATCCGCCCCAACCTCAAACCCTGTAACTTTATCATCCAGCTGGGTCTTTGCTGTAAACATCAGGATAGGAATGGAAATTGTCGCAGGGTTGCTGCGCAAACGGCGCGTAACTTCATAGCCATCCATATCAGGCATCATGACGTCCAGCAGAATTAAGTTAGGGCGCTCTTCAAGCGCCTTCGTCAACCCCTGCGCCCCGTTGGAGGCGGCGCTGATCGAATATCCCTGCCGCTGCAACATCAATCCCACCAGTCGCAGAGTATCCACATCATCATCAATAATCAGGATCCGTTCAGCCATGTTTACCTCTTGGTAGCGCTTTTAATATAAAACCCTTGCATCGTCATGCGATCCGGCCTTCAGGCCCATGCAATCTTCTTGACCGTATATTATAACGGACAAGTTCATACAATTCATTAATTGTAACGTGCTATAATTCCAAGTGCATCGGGCAGAGTTCCCTGTCTGTACCCTTGGGGATGACAGGCTTCGACGGGAGAGGCTGGTCCCGGAATGCGAGCCGAGCGCGCGCCGATCTCGATAACTCAGCGCAACCTTTAAGTGCCAATAGCACTTCCTATGCTGCTATGCCCCTCGCCGCCTAAGGCGATCGCGTAACAGTCAACATCCTTAGATGATGTTGCGTCCGCCGTCCCCGTCCTCCACCCGGTGACGGACCGGGCGAGACAATGATGGAGTGCCGCGTGTGACGCTGCTAAACACGCCCAAGCCAAGCAGATGGTCACAGGCTTACCAGCCCGCCGGGATGCCTGTGATGACGAAAAACGGCAGGCTACGCTCGTAGATTTCCGAGGGTCGAATCTTTCGGACGCGGGTTCAATTCCCGCCATCTCCACACTTCTTCGACCAGCAGGTTATACTGCTGGTCGAACTGTTTAATTGGAGAGTCAATGAAAAGAATTTTTTTATTAATGGGATGCTTCGCCCTCATAACCGCATGCAATCTTGGAGTCACGCCCGCGCCCATCCCTGAGTCAACGCCGACACAAGCGCCCCCTCCTTCGCCAGAGCCTGCCACGCCCACACAGGTTCTGCCACCCACTGCGGCCTTAACCTTTACACCTGAGCCCCCGCAGCCCTATTTCACCGACGAGTTTGACGCCGCCTCCCCATACTGGACCTTTCACCAGACCGGCGGCACGGGCACACCCGCCATCGCTTTCGACGGAACCCTACGTATTGATTTCCCCTCTGGGGATACATGGTATTTCGGCGTCCACGAAGCCAACCAATATGCCAACGTCTTCCTGCGGACAAAAGTCTCTGCCAGTCCCTCCGGTTCGGTCGGCCTAATCTGCCGGTATGATGAAAGCACAGGCTGGTTCGAATACAACGTCGCCAGCGACGGGACCTATAGCATCCTCATCGGGCAATGGCTGGGGTCGGGGATTGCCCAATACCGGCCGGTCGCTTCAGATGTTAGCAACAAAATTCCGACAGGCGGATCAGAATACGAACTCGGCCTTTCCTGCGAAGACAACTTCCTTCACTTGTACGTGAACGACACCTTGATCCGCAATGTGGAGGTCACCAACTACGGCCTGACGAATGGCAAGGTCGGCCTCACCGCTGCATCTCTCAGGGAGTTTCCTTCTTCAATACTGTTTGAATGGTTCAAGGTCAGCGACCAATAAAAACACGATAAGGCAGGCTTTTCACCATCTGCTCTCTTTTAGTTTTCATTTCTTGCAAAAGATAAAAATCAACTTACTACCGCCGCAGACCATAGCGGCGGTAGCACTTATATAAACCGGCGATCTTTTTTATCATAAACCTATGCAGCGTTAACAGAATTCTTGCACTTATCGCTTAATATGGGAACGTTGAAACTATAAATAAAATGCTCAAATCCATTTGAGCATAAGGAGAATTCTCATGGGCAAAATCATAGGAATTGACCTCGGCACGACCAACAGTGTGGTTTCCGTCATCGAAGGCGGGTCGCCTACCGTCATCACTACTGCAGAAGGCGGAAGGTTGTGTCCGTCCGTGGTTGCATTCAATAAAAATGGCGAACGGATGGTTGGGCAGACCGCCAAACGACAGGCGGTTGTCAACCCCGATAACACGATTTACTCGATCAAGCGTTTCATCGGCCGTCATTTCGAAGAAACATCCACTGAACGGGGCATGGTCCCTTACCAAGTGATGCAAGGCCCCACCGGCGATGTGCGTGTAAAGGTTCCCATCAATGGCAGGGAATATTCACCGCAGGAGATAAGCGCGATGGTGTTGGGCAAGCTCAAGTCGGATGCTGAAGCGTATCTTGGAGAACCGGTCACGCAAGCGGTCATCACCGTTCCAGCGTACTTCAACGACAGCCAGCGCCAAGCCACCAAGGATGCGGGCAAGATCGCCGGTCTGGAAGTGTTGCGCATCATCAACGAGCCGACGGCCTCCGCGCTGGCATATGGCTTGGATAAAAAGAAGAACGAGACCATCCTCGTCTTCGACCTCGGCGGCGGTACGTTCGACGTTTCCGTCCTTGAAGTAGGCGAAGGCGTGATCGAGGTGAAATCCACCAACGGTGATACGCACCTCGGCGGCGACGACTGGGATCAGAAGGTCACCAACTGGGCGGCCGATGAATTCAGGAAAGACCAGGGTATTGACCTGCGCCAGGATCGCCAAGCTTTGCAGCGTTTGCGTGAAGCAGCGGAGAAAGCCAAGATCGAACTCTCGACCGTAATGGAAACCGAGATCAACCTGCCATACATCACCGCCGACGCCAGCGGGCCGAAACACCTGCAATTGAAACTCAGCCGTTCCAAATTCGAGCAGATGACCGAAGATCTATTGCAGCGCTGCCGCAAACCTTTTGAGTCGGCGCTCAAAGATGCGGGCCTGACCGCAGATAAACTCGATGAAGTGGTCCTGGTCGGTGGTTCCACCCGCATGCCGATGGTCTCGGACCTGGTCCGCAAGTTGACCCAGAAGGAACCCAACAAGGGCGTGAACCCCGATGAAGTCGTGGCGGTCGGCGCGGCCATTCAAGGCGGTGTGCTTGGCGGCGAAGTCAAAGACATCCTTCTGCTCGATGTGACCCCGCTCTCACTGGGTGTGGAAACGATGGGCAGTGTGATGACCGTGATGATCGAACGCAACACCACCATTCCGGTTCGCAAGACCGAGGTGTATTCCACCGCTGCGGACAATCAGACCGCTGTGGATATTCATGTGCTGCAAGGCGAACGACCCATGGCACAGGACAATATGTCCCTTGGACGCTTCCGACTGGATGGCATCCCACCGGCGCCGCGCGGTATTCCACAGGTCGAAGTAACTTTCGATATCGATGCGAACGGCATCCTGCATGTGACGGCGAAGGATAAGGCCAGCGGCAAGGAACAGAAGGTGACCATCACCGCCTCCACCAACTTGAACAAGAACGATATTGATCGCATGGTGCAGGAGGCGCGCCAGAACGAAACCGCCGACAAGAAGCGCCGCGAAGGCATCGAGGTCAAAAACAACGCTGACAATCTTTCCTATCAGATCGAAAAAGCGCTACGCGATCTGGGTGACAAGGTCCCGGCAGCAGAACGTAGCTCCATCGAGGCCAAGGTCAGTGAGTTAAAACAGGCCGCGCAAGGCGACGACATTGAGCGCATCAAGAAGTTGACCGAGGAATTGCAGAACACCTTCCATGCCCTCAGCCAGCAACTGTATGCCCAGGGACAACAGGAACAGCCGCAGCCTGAAGGCGGCCCATCTGCCCCGCGCGACGGCGATGTGATCGATGGTGAAGTGAAGGAATAGCAAAATAGATAAAAAACGGACGGCTGTGAAGCCGTCCGTTTTTTGATTCTGGGTGTATTAAGTTTCAGGAAACAGGAGCCGCTATCCCTGAGCAGGGCGCGGTGCAGGAACTGCCTTCCGTTGCGGGAAGAGGGCATCGATCACGACTCCCACTATCCTTACAAAGAAGAGGAAGAGCAGACTGCCTGCTGAGAACCAGTAGTAATTCTGCGCCCAGCCCATGCTGGTGTCGGTACCGCTGAAGATGCCGTGCATGATACCCATGAAGTACAGTGCAAAACTGGCATAGTGCAGGAAGCGCCAGAACTTTTGACCGATCACCGGGCGGATATAGAAACTAAGCGCGACGATCAGCCACACATAAAAACCGACCTGACCGATACCCACCCAAAACGGACGATACTCCGCGGTGCTGAATGGGACAAGTAATTGAAGAAGGGTGAACTTGATGTAATGATCGCCCATGATGACCACCGCATGGAAGACGGCGAACGCCAGGCCGAGCAGGCTTACATATTCATGGATGGCAAAAGTGGCGGGCATGCCGGGCCAGATGCGTGTCATCTTGTTAGTGATGCCCAACCCGAGCGCCATCGAAAGCCAGAGCAGCGAAAGCGAGACAAAGGCTGTGGCGCGTGAAAGATACCAGTAGGCCTTGGGGCTGTCACCGCCAAGCGAAAAGGCCATGTTCGGCAGGAAGAACGGCAGCAGTAAGACTGCCACCAGCAGGCCAAATGTTGATGCCAGAAGGAAGAGCAAAAACGATTGGATGTTGACTGACGATTCAGTGAATTCGTTTTGTTGGGGTTGCATGGTCATTGGTCGATCCTTA
>DAOQBX010000093.1:0-6336 GCA_035340155.1 Anaerolineales bacterium
AATACTTCCTGCTCGATCCTTCAGTGACCTTTCTTAACCACGGCTCATTTGGCGCGACGCCAAAGCCGGTCTTTCGCGAATACCAGCGCTGGCAGCGCGAGTTGGAGAATCAACCCGTGGAGTTTTTGGGCCGCCGCTTCGACGGTCTAATGAGCGTTGCGCGCGAGGCGTTGGCGAACTACCTGGGGACGCGGGCGGAGAATGTCATTTATGCTCAAAACGTGACTATTGCCCTGAATATTGTGGCGCGCTCGTTGGAATTAGGGCCAGGGGATGAAGTGCTTTCCACGGATCATGAGTATGGCGCCATGGACCGGACGTGGAGATTTCTTTCCAAAGAGCGCGGTTTTGCCTACCTTAACCAACCCGTTGATATTTCTTCCAAAGAAGCCTTCGTCGAATCATTCTGGCGCGGGGTCACGCCGCGTACACGCGTCATTTTTCTCAGCCATATCACATCTCCCACGGCTACAATTTTTCCGGTCGAGCCCATCGTCCAACGCGCGCGCGCCAATAACATCATCACCGTCATTGATGGGGCGCATGTTGCGGGTCAACTGCCGTTGAGTCTTGATGCCCTCGGCGCAGATTTCTACGGCGGCAACCTGCACAAGTGGTTGTGTGCGCCAAAGGGTGCGGGTTTTCTTTATGCCCGTCTCGAGGTTCAACACCTGCTCAAACCGTTGGTGGTGTCGTGGGGCTACGAGCCGGATGTGCCCGGCGTCTCCCCGTTCGTGGACCAGAATGAATGGTGGGGCACGCGCGATGTGGCCGCCTTCCTCTCCGTCCCGATGGCGATAAAATTTCAACAGGACCATGATTGGGCGGAGGTGCGAAGCGCTTGTCATCGGCTGGCCATCGAGACATGGGAGCGCATCAATCGAACCACCGGAATGAGTCCGCTTCATTCCAACCCTGACGACTGGTTCGCCCAAATGACCGTCTCTCGTCTGCCAGCCGATACCGACATCGCCGCGTTCAAGGCCGCGCTCTACGATAAGCATCGTGTGGAGATCCCCCTTGTGGATTGGCGTGGGAATAAACTCATCCGCCTCTCGGTGCAGGGATATAATTCCCGCCGCGATATGGATGTATTGGTGAATGCTCTGAAGGTTTTGCTCTCGAAATAAATGTGCTTATGAAAAAATGGATCCCCCTCTCTTCGATCATCGCGCTTCTTGTGTTGACCCTGGGCCTGTCGCGCCCTTCCGAAGTTTCAGCCAGGCCGCTGCGATACCAGATCACCTCGCCCTCGCAGTTGATCGACGCTGTGAACAGCCTGAGAGCATCTTATGGGTTGGGCGCTTTGACAGCGCACCCCATTCTGAATCAGACCGCGCAATCGCAGGCCGATTACATGGCCTCCACCGGTCAGGTGACTCACACACGCCCCGGTGGGATCACTTTCACTCAGCAATTGCTCTCGCTGGGTTTTCCGCTTGCAGGTGATTTATCATTGGGCGGTTTTCGTTCCGAGAATATCTTGAACACCTACGGCGCATTGGATTGGAACGGCATTCCCGGCGCATGGCAGGATGGCGAGCACATGAACACCATGCTCTCGCAGAATTTTACCCATATCGGCGCGGGTGTTTCGCAGTCTGGTGACGCGTATTATTATGCTGTGGATACCGCTGCCGCAACCGGCAGCGGACAGATGCAGGATGGCGCTTCGTCGATCATGACCAGTGTGCCCGGCGGGTCTAATGCAGCAGGCGTGAGCCAATACATGGTGCCTGTCACGCTCAGCACGGCCCGGCCGGATGGCAATGTCTATCACAAGGTGCAATATGGGCAGTCGCTCTGGAGCATCGCCATTGCCTATGGCACCACCATCAAGAACATCCAGGCCTTGAACAACCTTGGCGAAAACTCGGTCGTATTTCAAGGGCAGGAGTTGCTGGTGCAGACCGGTGCAACATCCGAAGCGCCGGTAGCCACCGAGGTTGTGCCCACACTTGAGATGATCACTGCCACCCTGCCACCAATCAACACACCGATCCCAACCTTCACGTTGCAGCCTCTTTTGCCCACCTCCACCCCTGTTGTGGAAGAACCCGCAGCGAAGCCGATCTCTTCGCAGATCATTGTGGTGATCTTGATCCTGGCGGCCTTCGTCGGTGCGGGCATGGCGGTCTGGCTTATCCGCGACCCGAACTGAGCCGCGACACAGATCACTTTAATCCTGTTACGCTTTACAGTTACGGACAGGTAAAATCGCTCCCCGACATACTATCTATAGAACGAAAGGGTATTAGAACTAAAAATGGAAATTTCACTTGCATTGGGCGGGGGGGGCGCCAAAGGCAATGCTCACATCGGCGTGCTGCGCCGCCTTGAACGAGAGGGGTTCAAGATCCGTTCTGTGGCAGGCACCAGTTACGGCGGTTTGGTGGGTATCTTTTACGCAGTGGGGTATTCCCCGGATCAGATCCAGGCCTTATTCGAATCCGTGGATCAGAATAACCTCTATGGCCGCGCCCCGCAGGATGGACCGTCGTTGTTGGGGCTGGCGGGCGTTCGTCAATTGCTTGAAAAAGAATTGGGCGACAAGACCTTCAAAGACCTGCGCATCCCGTGTGCCGTTACCGCAGTGGATATCAACAGCGGCACCGAGATCCTTCTCTCGGAAGGGAAGTTGTTGGATGCCGTGCTCGCGACCATCGCGCTGCCGGGTATCTTCCCTGTGCAGCGCATCAACGGCTGGGACCTGGTGGATGGCGGCGTTCTGAATCCTGTGCCCGTTTCGGTGGCGCGTGGCCTGTCGCCGGACCTGCCCGTGGTGGCGGTGGTGCTCAATGACCCGATGGAAAAACCCATCCGGCCGTATACCATCCCGGTGCCGAGCATCCTGCCGCGCCCCATCGCAGACCGTATCAACCGCATCTCGCTGGCTCAATCGCTCGATGTCTTTCTACGCTCAGTAGATGCCAGCAGCCGCGCCATGGCCTACTTCCGCCTCGAACTCGACAAGCCGGAGGTCATCATTCATCCCAACGTGCATGACATCAACCTGCTCGACCAGGTCGTCGTTGCAAATGTGGCCCAACTTGGCGAGCAGGCTGTGGAGGAAGTATTGCCGCAACTCAAACGCGCCGTCTCATGGACGGCCCGCGTCAGTAAAGTCTTTTTGGGGATGCGATCATGAGCCGTGACCTGCGCAAGTATATGAAAGAAACCAATGTTCGCGTGGCGATCGGCGCGGTCCTGTTGTTATTCCTGATAGGCCTCGGGTTGATCTGGGCCATCTATGGTTTCAGCGCAGCGGTCAGCGGCCTCCTGTGCCTGCTGGGTGCGTTCGTACCCATTGGCTTGATCATCTTCTTTTTGTATGGATTGGATTGGATCGTAAAACGTGCAAATCGCGACTGACTCTCAACTCATCGAATTCAACGGCTGGACGATGCGCGTCCGCCCGGCCACAGAACCCAACCCGCGCCTGCTGTTAATGATCCACGGCTGGACCGGGGATGAAAATTCCATGTGGGTCTTCACCCGCAGGCTTCCGGCTAATTTTTGGATCATCGCCCCGCGTGCGCCGCACGCCGCCCAGCCACAGGGGTTTTCCTGGCGCCCGCCTCATAACGGGACCTTTGGCCGTCCCAGCCTCGACATGCTTTCGACCTCCGCTGAGGCCTTGATCCGCCTCATTGACGAGTACTCCGCTTCGGCCCGGATCGATGCGCATCAATTCGATGTGATGGGATTCAGTCAGGGTGCAGCCATGACCAACGTGATGGGATTCCTGTATCCGGAACGTGTCCGCAAGATGGGTGTGTTGGCCGGGTTCGTCCCATCTGGCCTGGAGGAGCAGATTGCTAAGCGGGCTCTGGCTGGAAAGAATATATTTGTCGCTCACGGTACGCAGGATGAGATGGTGCCCATTGATCGTGCCCGCGCCTCGATGGGATTGATGGAACAGGCTGGGGCGACCATTACCTATTGCGAGGATGAGGTCGGCCATAAACTAAGTTCCAACTGTCTGCGCGCGCTGGAAGATTATCTCTTGCGCTAAGTTCGGACTCCAAAGCCTCCAGACTTTGGAGCGCGCTCTGCAAGCAGGGAATTAATCTGATTCTCACCGCGCCGTTGACGCTCTTTTTGTTTGCAGGTATGCTTGCCAAGTTATCGGCAAGCAACCTGAACCATTCAATTGATTTTCGATCATTCAAAGGTAGTTTATGAAGAAACCTGTTTCCCGTCGTGATTTTCTCAAACTGGCCGGGCTTGGCCTGGGCGTGATGGCCTTTCAACCTTATAGTAGAAGGAAGGGCCTCGATTATGTGATGGAAGCCCTTGCAATGCCCAAACGCCTGCCGCAATTTCCTGCCAGTGAGATCATTGGGCGTGTGACCGACCCGGATGTGGACATTCGCAACCGCCCGACCAACGACCCCAACCTGAATTCCTCCATCGGCAAACTGGGCGCGGATACGCTCGTGGAGTGGGGACGCGAAGTGATCGGTAACGTCATCGGCGGTTTATCCAATCAACGCTATGTGGAAACGCCGCAAGGCTATGTCTATGCTTCGGTGGTGCAGCCAACCCGCAACCTGCCCAATACGCCGTTGACTGCCATGCCCGCAGGACAATCCGGCTTTTGGGCCGAGGTGACCGTCCCTTATGTGGAACTGGCTATGGATGGCGTGGTCGCTTCGCCGTGGCTGCAAGACCACATCACCTATAACTTCCCGCCGCGCTTGTATTACGGCCAGGTGGTCTGGATCGACCAGATCCGCGCGAACAATGGCTTTACCGAATACCGCTGGAACGAAGACGCCAACGGACATGGCTACGGCTATGGGGCTTATGGTGAATTCTTCTGGGCCGATGGCGCCGCTTTCAAGGTCCTCACCGATGCCGATGTTGCGCCGATCAACCCGGATTTCGACCCGAATGAAAAGACCATCAAGGTTGACCTTGATTACCAGACTCTTTCCTGCATGGAAGGAAGCAATGAAGTATATTACTGCCGCATCTCCAGCGGCAAAAAATTTGACCCCGTCAGCGGCGCAGTTTCAGATCAATTCGCCACACCTGCCGGGACGCTGATGACCCATTGGAAGATCATCTCCAAGAACATGACCGCCGGTTCGGCCCAGGCCGGGTATTCCACGCCTGCCGTGCCGTGGTGTACCTTCATCAGTGGGGAGGGCATCGCCATTCATGGCGCGTTCTGGCACAACGCTTTCGGTGAGCGCCGCTCGCATGGCTGTGTCAACGTTTCAGTGGAGGATGCGAAATGGATCTTCCGCTGGACGACCCCGGCCGTTTCCCTCGCCGCGGGTGAGGAACGCCGTACGCTGCCAGACCACGGCACCATCGTCAATTCTGACGAGACCGTTTTCTAAATCAACTTCAAGAGAGTACCCATGGATATTTCCCAGATCACCGTCTGGCTTGCCTTTCTGGCGGGCCTTGCTTCCTTCCTTTCGCCTTGTGTTTTCTCGCTGGTCCCGGCCTATGTCGGCTACCTCGGCGGGCGCGCGGCAGCCCAGGGCGAGCAGCCCAACCGCTGGCTGACCTTCTCGCACGGTGTGGCCTTCGTGCTTGGCTTCAGTGTTGTGTTCGTCTTTTTGGGTGTGGCCGCTTCCTTTGCGGGCGGACTTCTATACGACCTGCGCTTCTGGCTGGCAAAGATCGGTGGGGCGGTGGTCATCATCTTCGGCCTGCACATGGTCGGTATCCTGCGCATCCCCTTTCTTGCTTACGATACCCGCGTTCAGCAAGCCCCCGACCCGAAACTGGGTTATCTCTCCTCGGCCCTGATGGGCGTCTTTTTCTCGGCGGGATGGTCTCCCTGTGTGGGACCCGTTCTCGGCGCGATCCTGACCCTCGCCATCAACGGCGGGTCGATCTCTCAAGGCGCCACGCTTCTGACCTTCTACTCCGCCGGGCTCGCCATCCCATTCCTGCTTGCCGCCCTCGGCATTGGCTGGGTGACGACCATCCTGCGCAAGTACAACAAGGTCATGCATTATGTGGAGATCGCCATGGGGGTGGTGCTCATCATCGTGGGTGTAATGCTTTTCACCGGCACTTTCGAACTTATCGCCCAAAAAGGCCAGTTCTTCTGGATCAATTTCGGAATCTGATCGACATCGCTGCGTGGGCGAAAGCCCGCGGCTGCCTCTTGCTTTCCTGACTTCCATCGACATCCCGCAGGTTCATTGTCCGTACGATTCCTGTGGGATGTTCCTTTAAAAGGATGTACGCATGCTCAATGTCACCCTCTACACCCGCCCCGGCTGCCAGCCTTGTGACGAGGTCAAAGCCGAGTTGGAAGAACTCCGCTCTCAATATCCGCACCGCCTGGCAGAAGTGAACATCGAAGCC
>DAOQBX010000094.1:0-6298 GCA_035340155.1 Anaerolineales bacterium
TAATTGCCAATGCGGCGAGAACGGGGATTAGTTTTTTCATGAGTGCCTCCTTTGTAAGCATGCCCCCAGTATACGGAGGCGGGACCCTTTTCCTAATCCCCCAAAGGTAATATTTTGGTTTGAATTTACGACTTTTTACGACTTTTAGGGCTATAATCTGCTAACATCTTTGTTAGAAAGCAGTGTTTTATCTTCGAGAGAGGCTAATATCAACGATAAACATATGACTAATCCCATTCTTCCACAAAACGCCCCGCGAGTCTTTGTTGTTTGCGACCAGGATGCCACTGCGCCCATTTGGGGGTATATCATCCGTGAAAAAGGATTGGTTGCGATTTTGGAAACCTCAGTGGAGCGGGCCATGGAACGCTCCATCGAAGAGATCCCTGATCTGATCGTGATAGACCTCAACGCCCCGCATGAGCAGCGTATGGAACTCAGCCGAAGGTTCCGCTCGAAGAGTTCCAGCCCGATCCTGCTTTTCCTGCCCTACCACAACGAAGCAGAGATCCTTGAGGCCTATCAAAACGGCGTGGATGAATGTGTGGTCAAGCCCATCAGTCCGGCCATCTTCCTGGCCAAGATCATTGCCTGGTCGCGTCGTAGCTGGACAGAACCGATGAAGCCGCACCAGACCGGTCGTCTTCGGCTCGACCCATCCCACCGTTCGGCTGTCGGCAAAAATAAAAGCGAGATCAAACTCACCAACCTTGAATTTCGACTTTTGCACTTCCTGATGAGTCGCCCCGGGTATGTATTCCCCGCAGAAGAGATCATTCAAACCATCTGGGGGGCTGAAGGGGATGTGATCCTGCTCAAGAACGTTGTTTACCGTCTCCGAAAAAAATTGGAGGATGAGGCGGGCGAATCCCATCTCATCAAGACGTGGCCGGGCGGATATAGTTTCATCGACGATTAACCGCTTCTTTCGAACGTTTATATGGATCCAGACCCTTCGATTTTTTTCTCCCCGAAAAAACAGCGCCGACTTATTTGAGTCGGCGCTGTTTTAATTTCCTGCTACACAGCGAAAGCCAACTTTATACGAACTCTCGCCATAGAACTTTGGATCATCCGGTTGGGACTTGGGATCGGGACCTTCCAGGGTGTTCCGGTTGTTTACCCGTGCGAACCTACCATCTTCCTGAAAGGATCCGCCGCGGATCACGCGCAGATTGTTGAATACTTCTTCTGCTGTAGGACCTTGCGGATCTTCAGCCGGGGATTTTTCATAATAATCCTGGCGGTAACGGTCTGCCACCCATTCCCAAACATTGCCAGCCATATCCAGGATTCCGAATGGACTTGCGCCTTCGGCATACGAACCGACGCGTGATGTGTCGCCAACAAGATTATTCGAATTGGAGTTGTATTCGTTTGGCAATTCATCTCCCCAGGGATAATTGCGCTTGTCATCCCCGCGCGCGGCACGTTCCCATTCCGCTTCGGTGGGCAGGCGTCTCCCTGCCCATTGACAGTAGGCGGTCGCGTCGGTCCAGGTGACATACACAACCGGGTAATCTTGAAACTCCAACTGTCCGAAATATTCTTCGCGATTGTCCGAGCGGATTTTTTCCGGCGGGCGGCATGCGCCTGATTGCACGCACAGGTTGTACATGCCGTTGGTTACTTCGACCTGATCCATCCAGAACGCGCTGATGAAAACCTCGTGTGGTGGCTGCTCATCGTTTTCGCGGTACACATCCATGCCACCCATGATGAATGTTCCACCAGGGATCCATATTTGCGTCATGCCATCTTTGGAGGATATTTTTAAGTTCTCCGGCATGGCTATCTCTTGTGGTGTGGCAGAGGCCTGGATCGGCACAACTTCAGTTTGAGGGAGGGTAGGTATTACTTCGGTGGAAGGAATTTCTGTCGAAGGGACTTCAGGTATTGCTGTTGGCATAGGCTGACAGGCCGCTAACAGGAAGATGGCAATGAAAAGGATGCTGCTGCGTTTCATGGTGGTTTTTATTGGACCAACTGCAAGGCGTTGCGCGCCTGGTCTTCAAAGAAATTGGGGTTGATGCTATCGGCCTTTTGCCAGGCCTTGAGTGCTCCTGCGTTATCCCCCTGACGATATAGCCCGTAACCGTACCACAGCCAGGTCTCTTCGGACATTTCGGTTACGCCGCGGGCGTAGTTGGTGAGGGCGAGCAGATCGTCATTACGGCCGGAGTGGAAGTAAGCCAGGAATGGTCCGAACTGATAACGGAACATGCGCAAAGGCAGGCCGATCTCGCGCGCCTTGTCGTAGGCCAGGGCGGCCTCTTCGTAGCGTTCAAAGTAGACCAGATTGCTGCCGTAGTTAAACCAATCGAAAGCGTCTGCGGAGTCTGTGGCGGTGGCGGCTTGGGTGATGGACAAGGTGTTTTGCCGATTCAGGTCCGGGTCCCAGTTTGAAGCGAGCAGGGTCTTCATCTCCTCTTCGAATTCAGGAAAGTACATCACGATATAGAGATTGTTGAACGGCTTCCATTCTTTTTCGAGTTGGGCATATGGCAGCGAGAGGTCCGGGCCGTGGTAGGAATCTTGAATGGTGAAGGTCTGGGTATTGTCATCGTAACCGGTGATCAACAAATAATGTGCTGCCCACAGATCGTCGTTGGGACCGAGAGCATCGGCCGGATTGAGCGAGGTGACGCTTTCCACAATGACTGGATAGTTTGCAGCCAGCAGGCGTTTGATGGTTTCGAGGTTTCCGCCGACGCGATATTCAAGGTTGAGCCAACCCGCCTGTGTGCGAACGTAATAGCGCAGTTCTTCAGGGTTGACGTTGCGGTCACCGGTGACGGGCTTGATTAGATCGGAGATGTCTTTCTGGGTGCCTTCCCAGCCGTACATATGCAGCGCCATCGAAAGAGTGGCAGGACCGCAATTGTTCGGTGTCTGCTTTTCGTAGGCAGGAGAGGTCATGGCAAATTGTGGGGGTAGTGGTGGGAAGGTCGCGGTGGCGGAAGGAAGCACTTCTACCACGGTCGTATTGGTGACCTGCGGAGTGGAAGTTGCCGGTTGCACTGTGACCGGCAGCGCTGTGGGTACCGGGCCGACCGGGTCTATGACGTTTTTGGCATAGATCTGGAAAACATCCAGCCGCCAGTCTACGCGGGACTTCACTGCAGGGATTTGGTACACCAAAAAAGCCAGCAGGAGCAATCCCGCCAGCCCAATGAGGATGGTTCTTATTCGTCGAGACATGCGGGTGAGTCTACCACTTTTGCATGAATGACTTTTAAGGTAAGGAAATCATCCATAAGAGAATCAAAGGGGTGTATATTTCCGCCTTGACTTGCCCCAATCGGGCAAGTATGATGAATTCGCCATGAAGAACCCTCAAATTATGACTCTTGACCCTGAAGCCCTGCGGTCTGCCATGCGTGCCTGGTCTGCCGGTGTGACCGTGGTGACGGCCGCTTTTGAAGACGAACGCCACGGCATGACCGTGAATTCCTTTACATCCATTTCGCTGAACCCGGCCCTGGTGACGGTGTCTTTGCAGCAGCATACCCGCACGCATGAACTGGTGACCAAGTCACGTGCATTTGGCGTGACGGTCCTTTCCGCAGAACAAGCGCAAGTTTCGGACTTGTTTGCGGGGCGTAAGCCCGAGGTTATGGATCGATTCGCCGATCTGGAAACCGGGACTCTTGTCAGTGGTTCACCCCTGATCGTCGGTGGGCTGGCTTGGTTGGACTGTCGCGTGATGGAAACCTTCGATGCCGGGATGAATACCCTGTTCATCGCAGAAGTGCTCGCAGCGCGCGGCACCGGCAGCGGGGAGCCGCTGTTGTATCACAACCGTGATTATTGGAAATTGTCCCAGTTGAAATAGGTCACAAGTTGTGACCTATTTTGTTTGGAGGGCGATATGTTTGACGCGCTTTCAACAGAGGAAAGACAAATCTTGTTGCGCATTGCGCGCAGCGCCATTGAAGAAGCAGTGATGGGGAAATCTTCGGCTGTTTCGGAAATAAATCCGCCTCTGTCATTGAAGGAAAAAGGCGCATCTTTTGTGACGCTGACCGTGGATGGTGAATTGCGCGGCTGCATCGGGACATTGGAAGCATACCAGCCATTGGCGGAGGATGTGCGCGAACATGCCGTCGCGGCGGCTTTGGAAGATCCGCGCTTTCCGCCTGTGAGCAAAGCCGAATTGGACCGGATCCATATCGAAGTTTCGCGATTGACCGCGCCTGTGGAGTTGAACTACGCCTCCGGCGAGGAACTGCTTCAGCGATTGCGTCCGCATATGGATGGAGTCATTCTCCGGTCCGGGTTGAGGCGTGCGACCTTCCTTCCGCAGGTGTGGGACAAGATTCCCGATCCTGAAGATTTCCTCGACCAACTTTGCTACAAAATGGGGGTGCGGCCCGACGCGTGGCGCGACTCGAAGATGCAGGTCTTCACGTATCAGGTCGAGGAATTCAGCGAGTAAATTCAAATTCGCGCAACAAGCGGTAAAATCAGACAATGGCTGAAGGATTCCAGGAGCATTCCAACGATACGATTTTCAAAGATGCTGTCGAGGCGCTGCATCGCGGCGATAAAGCGCGCGCGAAAGACCTGCTGACACGCCTGCTCAAGACCGACCAGAACAATGCTGAATACTGGGTCTGGCTTAGTGCTGCGGTGGAGGTTCCCAAGGAGCGCATCTACTGTCTCCAGACCGCGTTCAAACTGGATCCTTCTAATGTTGCTGCCAAACGTGGTTTGATCCTGCTTGGGGCTTTGACCCCTGAAGAGAGCGTCCAGCCGTTTCCGATGGATCGTCCACGCGCATGGGAAGCGCAGCTGTTGCTTGCAAGTGAAAAGCCCAAGGAGAAGATCGGCGTGCGCAGCCTTGTACGCCACCCGGCGGTGCGACTGGTTGCCATTGGCTTGATCGTGATCGGTTTATGCGCGGCGGTTATCTTTGGTTTCGTCCTGCCGCGTCGGTTGAACATCCGCGCCGCCGATACCTTCACCCCCGGCCCGTCTCCCACTTTTACCGCCACCCCGACCCTTTTCGGCGCGACTGCGGTTCCCACCCGGTTGAACGTTGGCCCCACGCCCTTATCCGCTTTCCTCGCGCAGACGTACACGCCGACAGCGCTGTATGTCAATACGCCGCGTGCGCTGGATACGGTAGACCAATATCGCATCGCACAGGATGCCTATAAAAAAAGGGATTGGGATGCCTTCATTCTCAATATGGAATTGATCAAGGATATGGAGCCTGAATCTGCGGATGTGTCCTATTACATCGGCGAAGCCTATCGCTTTAAAGGCGACACTTCTGCTGCTGTGAGCGCCTATAACCAGGCTATTGATCTTGATCCGAATTTCGGTCCGCCGTACCTTGGGTTGGCGCGTGTGCGCCTGATGGATAACCCCGGATTCAACGCCGAGAGTCTTTTCCAAAACGCCATTAAACGCGACCCGTATTTCGGTGAGGTTTATCTGGAGCGCGCGCGCTTCTATACCCGCCGCGGCGATTATGAAGATGCGCTGGCCGATCTCAAGACCGCAGAAGAACTCCTACCCGGTTCACCTTCTGTCTATCGCGGCTATGCCGAGACTTACGTTCAATCAGGTGAAGTGGACTCGGCTTTGGAATATGCCCAGAAGGCGTACGCTGCCGACATCACCGACTACGAAACGTATAAATTGCTAGGCGATCTCTACATCGAAAAAGAGGATTACCCCAAGGCTTTGGAAGTCTTGCAGGTTTACACCACTTATGTTTCCGATAACGCAACAGGTTTTGCGAAACTTGGCCAGGCTTACTATCAACTCGACGACTATCAAAACGCAGTGAACGCCATCAACAAGGCCACCGAATTGAATCGCAACGGCCTGCGTTCCTATTATGTCTATCGCGGCCTGGCGCACCTGGAGTTGGGTAATGCCAACGATGCCGTGGACGATCTCGAAGTAGCCGTCAACGAAGACGATCGCTCCTTTATTGCGAGACTCGGTTTTGCGCGCGCTTATTATCTGGACGAGAAATTTGGAAGCGCTTTCCTGCAGATCGATGTGGCAAAGGCTTTAGCCGAGACCGATGAGGAGAAGGCGCTTACGTTATACTGGCGTGCGCGCATCCAGGAAAAACGTGAAGATATCGAAGACGCCATTGCCAGCTGGAAGGCTTTGCTTGAATTCGACTCCGATGTGATGACAGAGGAAATGCGCAGCGAAGCGCAGGAACGGCTTAAGGTGCTGGTTCCTCCAACCCGGACTCCCAAAGGCGGCGCTTCCACATCCACGCCGAAGCCTGTCACTTCCACCCCCAGGCCGGGTACCTCGCCGACACCAC
>DAOQBX010000095.1:0-6249 GCA_035340155.1 Anaerolineales bacterium
CGGCGACCCGATCGTGCTGCTGCACGGTAATCCCGGCTGGTCCTTTGAATATCGTGAGATCATCAAGGAGATGTCGAAGACTCATCGCTGCATTGCGCCGGATTACATCGGTTTTGGTCTGTCAGATAAGCCCGCCGATTGGGATTACCTGCCCATCCATCATTCAAAACTTGTGAATGATCTGCTAGACAGCCTTAACCTACCCAATGTCACACTTGTATTTAACGATTGGGGCGGTCCATTCGCCATGGCATACGCCATCAAGTACCCGGAAAAAATAAAAAAACTGGTGGTCACCAATAGTTGGTTCTGGCCCGTAACGCACATCCCCAACTTCACCAGATTCAGCGGCCTGGCTGGCGGACCCATCGGCAAGTTCTTTGCGATGAACTTCAATCTCATTGCCAGGGAACTTTCCAGAGCCGCTTATGGGCCAAAGAAAAAGATGCCCGCAGAAGTCCGCAAGCATTACTATGCGCCGCACGAAGAACAAAAAGGCGCACGCATTGGTACATGGGTTTTCCCCGGGCAGATCATAGGGTCAACAGCATGGTTACAGGTCTTATGGGCACAGCGCGACCGCATCCAGCACATCCCCACCGCCATTGTGTGGGGTGATTCAGATATCGCCTTCAAGGAAGGCGAGTTGAAAGTATGGACTGATCTAATGCAGAATCACACACTCATAATCTTGAGCAAGATCGGTCACTACCCACCCGAAGAAGCACCGGAAGAAGTGATCAAGGTATTGAAAGTCCAATGAATTGGGCTAACAAAAAAACCGGCGCACCCAATGAGGTGCGCCGGTCGGCTTTTCGTTCCTTTTAGGCAGCCATTCCCTGACTCAAGACGTTTTGCAGAATATTCTCGGCACGCCTTCTCAGTTTTTCATCTTCAGAGACTTTCTTGATCCCATGTAACACGGTGGAGTGGTCACGCCCTCCAAGCAGCTCGCCGATCTGCGGGGATGAGATCTGGATCTTGGAGAGGATATACATGGCCAACTGCCGCGGGACGGCAATTTTCGACGAGCGGTTCTGGCTGATCAGATCATTGACTTCGATCTCAGCGTGGGCAGCCACCGCTTCAAGGACCTTTGCAGGCGGTACATTGCGGGTCTCTGGCAGCAGGTCGGCCAAGGCCACTTCTACCAGGCTGGGCGTGAGCGATGCGCCGCTCAGGTCGGCGTAGGCAATGATGCGGTTCAACGCGCCTTCGAGTTCGCGGATGTTCGATTGCACGCGCTGGGCAATGCCTTCGAGGATTTCATCGGAAATGTTACGTCCCGTCCGCTCAGCCTTGGAGCGCAGGATGGCCAGGCGGGTTTCAAGGTCGGGGGCCTGAATATCGGCGGTAAGCCCCCATTCAAAGCGGGAGCGCAGGCGTTCTTCGAGCGTCACCAGCGACTTGGGCGGCCGGTCGGAAGAAACGATGATCTGTTTATCCTGCCCATGCAGGGTGTTGAAGGTATGGAAGAACTCTTCCTGTGTAGACTCTTTACCGGCGATGAATTGAATATCATCGATCAACAGCACATCGGCAGAGCGATACTTATCACGGAAAGCCTGTGTGGTATGCGTACGAATGGCGGCGATCAGATCGTTGGTAAATTCTTCAGAAGACACGTACAGGATGTTAAGTCCGCTGGCATGACAGGCATTGCCAATGGCATGCAGAAGGTGCGTCTTGCCAAGTCCCACGCCTCCATACAGGAAGAGCGGGTTATAAGCGCGGGCGGGTTTTTCTGCCACAGCCTGACAAGCCGCATGTGCCAGCCGGTTGCCTGAACCCACCACGTAGGTATCGAAGGTGTAGCGCGGATTCAAGGTCACATGACGGGGTTTGGGTCCCGGCGGGGTGATCTCGATCGAAGCGGGGGCCGCTTCCGGCTCCGAGGAAGAAACGTTTTCCTCCGCCTGAGCCACTACAAAGCTGACAGAGACCTTCGAGTTCAAGGTATCGATCAACAGACGGTTAACTGTGGGGGCAAGACGGCTATCGAGCCAGTCGCGGGCGTAGGCGTTGCGGACGCCTACGGTCAATGTTCCATTTTCATAGGCAACGGGGCGCGTATCACGCACCCAGGTGTCGAAAGATGCACGCGGCATGTCCATTTGAAGTTGTGCGATGACGGTTTGCCAGGCCTGCTCTGCGTTCATAAAAATTCCTCGAAAAAAATTAACTCTTATATGAATTTTGCGTACATTAATCCAGTCCGCCTCAAGCGGCCCGTTTTTGTAGCAAGTTTTGGGTTGTAAATTGTCTTGCAGGGATTTCAAGTGGATGGGGACACCCATCCGTTATATCAGCGTGACGTAATTCTAGCAGAACAATTGAAAAGATAACAGTCGCTCAGCCTACGATTAGTTAAAAAGATTTGTTTTTTTAAGGTTGACCTTTCTTAAAGAATCACTGGGCATTCAGGGAATAACAAGGTTTTGTTTAGAACAGGCGTTTCAGCCACGAACGCCTATTCACACTTTTCCACCCCCCATATATGGGCATAAGCGGCTTTTCATGGCTGAGAACAGGCATTACATCTTAAAAAATCAATTGCGATAAAAAATGGATTCGTTGAAATTGAGACTCAAGTTTTCGTGATTCGTTTTTTCATTCAATCGAATCGTGTGAATTAATGTTTGATGCCGCGCGGAACCCAGACCAGTATGGTCGTTCCTTCACCGGAAACCGATGATATATCGATATCACCGCCGGAAGAACGCGCGCGAGTCTGCATGTTGGCGAGGCCATGACCGATAAAGGAGTGCAATTGCTCGATATCAAAGCCCTTGCCATCGTCATGGATCTCCATCAAGGCTCGTTCATCTGTGGTCCACAGCGAAATTTGAACGTTTTTGGCCTTGGCATGTTTTGCTGCATTGGCCAAAGCCTCCTGGCAGATGTGAAAGACCGCCAGGGATTGGTTCTGCGTAAGTTCTTTCAAATCTGAATCAGGGGCCGTGAACTTGACTTCTGAGAAGGTATTGGCGCGATACTCCGCGATCAGGCGCTTGATACCGTTCAAAAGGCCTTCATTTCCAAGCTGGCGCGGCCGCAGATCGAGGATATAAGCACGGATATCGCGGATCGCCTGGTTCAAGCCATTGATGGCATGAGTGATCTGGTCTTTTGCAGTGGTGGGATCTTCATTCATAAAGTGCTGCACACCTTCCAACGCCAGCCCCACCCCGTAAATGGATTGGATGATGCCGTCATGAAGGTCCATACCGATGCGGTTGCGTTCCTCCAGCACGGCCAGGCGGCGCGCATTGGCGTGCAATCGCGCATTTTCGATCGCCAGCCCTGCCCACGCCCCCACTGCAGAAAGCAACTGCACGCTTCTATCTTCAAAGGGAGTGGTCGAACGCGTGGCCACGCTCATGACACCCATTAAATTCTCCCCGGAAAGCAACGGAAGGCAGGCGATCTGCTGGAAGCCCGCTTTGACCACGGCATCGCGCAGAAAACTTGCATCGCCGGAGATATTATTGCTGATCTGCGGCTGGCGCGCTTTGGCAACCAGGCCCACATAGCCATCTCCCACCGAAAAGATGTTCCTCGTCCAAAAGGCCTCGGCCGCCTGACCGCGATGCAACACCATGCGCAGAGTGGTCTTGTCTTCCTCTAATAGGAAAATCTCGCCCGCCTCCACTTTCATATAGTTCATAACAAGCCCCAGGGTCTTGTTCAAGATCTCGTCGAGTTCCAGGCTTGAGGTCAGGGTGGAGGCGATGCCATTGAGCAGGGCCATATCCACGTTGCGACGAGTCAGGGTCAGGTCACGTTCCTTCATCTGTTCGATAAAACGCGCATTCGTGATGGCTGTGGCTGCATACGTGGCCAGCATCTGGATGATCATCTCGTCATCGGACGAAAATTCATTTGCGTCCATCTTTTCAGTAAGGTAGATCTGGCCGATCTGCTTTTCGCTGGTGCGGATCGGCACTCCGAGAAAAGAAACCATATGTGGGTGATGCGCAGGAAAACCAACAGATTTGGGATGCTTTTGAATGGCTGGAACCCGGAGAGGGATCTCCGTATCCATCAACTCACCGATCAGGCCCAGCCCCACAGGCGGGTGTTCGATGCGCTTGATATCGTGGTCGCTCATGCCGACAGCGATAAACTTCTGCAATTTCCCCTCATCATCCAGCACGCCCAGAGCCGCATAACGAGCCCCGGCCTGCTCACAAGCCGTGGCGGCAATACGCTCCAGCAAGGTTTCCAATGAAACCTCCTGGACCAAAGCCAGACTGGCGCTATGGAGCGCAAAAAGACGCTCCTGCAATTGCTCACGAGTCAATAACATCAAAAAACACCTCACGAGCATTATACCCGCCAGAACCGCAAATTGTGAGAAGCGGGTATGATAGAAGCAATTCACCACGTTTTGATAGAATTTGGCAGAACCCCAACCCTATACTTGGACAAATCTATGACAACCTCTCGCATCTCCGGCTTTTACAACATGACTTTGGATGAGCGCCGCGCAAAACTAGCGGAAGCGCTTCAGACTCCGCTCGATCTTGGCGCATGGACCTCGGGAGGACTCTCCTCTGAATCCGCCGACCACATGATCGAGAATGTGGTCGGCCTGCACAGCTTGCCCATCGGCATCGCCTTGAACTTCATGGTCAACGGACGCGATGTACTTATACCGATGACCCTTGAAGAACCCTCTGTAGTAGCGGGAGCTTCCTTTATGGCAAAACTCGCCCGCGCCGGGGGCGGTTACAAGACCACCACCAGCGAGCCGCACATGATCGGCCAGATGCAGGTAATCCGGGTGACCAATTTACATGAAGCGAAATTTAAGATCTACGAGAAAAAAGCCGAGTTGCTGGCCGAAGCGGATTCCATTGATCCCATCCTCAAAAAATTCGGCGGCGGCGCGCGCGACCTTGAAGTACGCATCTTCGAAGACTCACCCATCGGCGGCTTCCTGGTTGTGCATCTCATCTATGACGTGCGTGATGCGATGGGCGCGAACGCTGTCAACACGGCTTGTGAGCGACTGGCGCCAAAGATCGAAGCCATCACCGGCGGCAAGGTCCATTTGCGTATTCTGTCCAACCTGGCAGACCGGCGCATTGCGCGCGCGCGTTGTACCATCCCTGTGAAGGAACTGGCTTTCGACTCTTTTTCCGGTGAAGAGGTGCGCGATGGCATCATCGCGGCGTACGCCTTCGCCGCTGTGGATCCCTACCGTGCCGCCACCCACAACAAAGGCATCATGAACGGCGTGGACTCCGTTGTCATTGCCACCGGCAACGACTGGCGCGCCATTGAAGCGGGGGCGCACGCCTATGCCGTCAAGAATGGCCGCTATACTTCCCTCTCTACTTGGGGCATGGATGCGGACGGCAACCTAATCGGCACCCTCGAAATGCCGATGGCAGTCGGCATTGTCGGCGGAGCGACCAAGGTCCACCCGGCAGCGCAGGCAGCGGTGAAACTCATGGGTGTAAAGACCGCCAGTGAGCTGGCTGAGATCATTGTTGCCGTGGGCCTGGCCCAGAACATGGCTGCCCTGCGCGCCCTTGCCACCGAAGGCATCCAACGCGGACATATGACTCTGCATGCCCGTCAAGTGGCGATCGCAGCGGGGGCGAATGGCGAGATGATCGAGAAGGTCGCGGCGCAGATGGTAGCGGAGAAGGTTGTCCGCATTGACCGCGCGGAAGAGATCCTGAAGGCCATGTAATGAAAAGGTATCAACTCCTTTCGATCCTTGCACTGACCGCTACCATGCTGGCTTGTAATTTATCCAGCCCGGCGCCCACTGCCACATTGACTGCCATCCCTGCCTCAGCTACAGCAACTGAAATTCCAGCCACACCCACCCTCATCCCGACAGAGACTCCGATCCCCGGCGAAGTGGTGTTGGATTTTACAAAACAACTCTGCAACGCCAAGTGGATGAACGGCGGGCAAAAGTTCGAAGCCTGCCCGGACCCTATCGGCGATATTTCGATGGGTTATGCCACCTTGATCGACCCGGCCACGGAAGGCATCTCCGCTGACCTGCCCGTGCTATTGACCATACCCGCCACCAACGGCTATGCGGCCCTGTTCCTGCGCTACCCTGCTTTGAAGATCGAAGCCGGTGACCGCTTCCGCGCCACGCTGCAATGTCAGGCCTCAGCCCCGCAATGTGATGTAAGTTTCGGGTTGGATTATTACGACGCGAACGGAAAATATCACAGCCCCCTCGTTATGTGGGATTATCACTCCGGTCAGCAGCCCCTC
>DAOQBX010000096.1:0-6244 GCA_035340155.1 Anaerolineales bacterium
CAGATCCGCGCGATCCCGTGGGTCTTCTCATGGATGCAGAGTAGATTCAACCTGCCCAGTTGGTACAGCCTCGGGTCCGGGCTGGAAGCGGTGAACGATATCCATCTGCTTCAGGAAATGTACGATGGCTGGCTCTTCTTCCGCACGCTGCTGAACAATTCGGAGATCTCGCTGCTCAAAGCCGATATGAATATTTCCGCCCTGTATGTAAGCCTTGTACCCGATCAAAGTCTGGCGGGAGATATCTTCGGTTCCATTCGATCGGAATATGAACGCACGCGCGAATCGGTGCTGAAGATCAGCCGCCACGCTTCACTGCTGGAACTTGAACCGGTCACCCAACAGGCGGTACAACTCCGCAACCCATACGTGGATCCGTTGAATTACATCCAGGTGGAAACCCTGCGAAGATTGCGCGCCCTGCCCGACCCTGAATGTGAGGATGCCAAACCGCTGCGCGAGGTGATGGCCCTGACCATCAATGGCATTGCTGCCGGGCTGAGAAATACAGGCTAGATTTAATTACAGGATGTGGTCCGCCGCCGACGCCATGCAGTAATGATATCCACATTCGCATCAGCCTGCCCCGATCTTTGGTGATCAAACCGGTATTTCCCCCGTCCCCGGGCGATGAGCGCTCCACCCACGCCGAACACCGCCAGTGAACCCAGCGCCACAGCCCACCAGAACGGGGATGCTGGCAGGCGCGTCAAACCTTCAGACAATGCGGCTGCGATCAGACCCACATAAGACCAGTTCATAAATTCATAATGCAATTCCAGCCAGCCACGGCGTGGATAACGGAGATAGACCGGGACAAATCCAGCCACCAGCGTGAGTAGACTCGCCAGCGCTGCTGCATGGAACGGTCCGAATTGACCGGTAAGCCGATAGATGAACAGCGCCGAGATATTAAGTCCCAGCATATTGAAGAGGTAGGCATATCCTGCAACTTTGTGCAGGGGCGTACCCTTAAGGCTGAGGATCACCCATAGCCCAAAGATCAAGGCAGAGATCGCTGCGATGAAGTGAAAGCGGGTAATGAATAAAATCATTGAAACATGATATGAGGTTTCACTCCCGTATGCATCCCACTCAGGAACTGTTTTTTTCGACCTGTATTAACCTGTATATTTTCTTCAACAGCAATATCGCAGAGATGACGAACGCGGCGATGATCGCGGCGCACAACCGCACCACATTCCATTCCAGCGATACATCCGGTTCGGCATGGAAGATATCGGTCAGGGCAAGGTGGGCAAGCAGACCGGCGATCAAAGAAAGGATTCCAAGTGACATGGTGATGGCGACCTGGGTCTTCAGATTGGACATCATTCCTCCACGGCCGGTTTTGTCGCCCCGCAAAGCAGGCAGTTCCCGCGATGGACGGACAATATTCCACCGCAATTCGGGCAGGCCCAGCGTTCTTGTTCGCTCTTGACAAAAGCCTGCAAACCGATGCTCTGGATGGTCTGCAAATTCTCGATCATGCTCATCCCATAGCGGATGCGGTAACGCTTGTCGATATGCCTGACCCGCGCGCAGGGAAAATTATCGCAATCTACACACAAGCCAGAGTCGGTCAATTTCAGGTATTCGCAATTCCTGATACTGCAATTGATACAAGATGCAGATTTATTCTCTTCACCCGCATGGCAGCCACGACAAGGTTTCTTTTCCCGCTGATAAGCCGCGCACAGTCCGCAATCCATTCCACAGGGGGCGATCAGGAATTCAGTGATGACCACGTTCGTCTTCATACATCCATTATACGACCCGGGCGGTTTAAAACAACAGCCGCGTCCATTTAGATGGACGCGGCTGTTGTACATTCACGATCGTGCTTACTTCAGGCTGCCGGTCACCATCGCCAGTTTCAACTCGCCGATGGTCTGTGTGATCTTGATCTCACGCGGACAGGCTTCGGTGCAGTTATACGCGGTGTGACAGCGGACGGTGCCGTCGGTCTCGCTTAGCACGTGCAGGCGTTCGCTTGCGCCTTCATCGCGGCTGTCATAGATGAAGCGGTGTGCGGTGACGAATGCAGCGGGTCCCAGATATTGGTCGCCAGCCCAGAATGATGGGCAGGAGGTGGTGCAAGCCGCGCACAAAATGCACTTGGTCGATTCGTCGAAGCGGGCGCGTTCTTCGGGGCTTTGCAGGCGTTCGCGTCCATCGGCAGGCAGCGGACTGTCGTTAATGAAGTAGGGCAGCACCTTCTTGTAATTATCGAAGAAGGGTTCCATATCCACGATCAAGTCTTTCTTGACCTTCAAGCCAAGCAGCGGCTCCACGGTAATGTTCGCACCAACATCACGGATCAACACCTTACATGCCAGCATATTGCGCCCGTTGATGCGCATCGCATCTGAGCCGCATACGCCATGCGCGCACGAGCGGCGGAAGGATAGCGTCCCATCCGTTTTACCTTTGAGGTGTTCAAGCACATCCAGCACGCGGTCGTTCGGGTCGGCTTCGATCTTATACGTCACATAATTTCCGCGCGTATCTTTTTCGGGGTTGTAGCGAAAGATTTTGACTGTTACTTCCATGTTAACCTCTAATAAACTCTGGCTTTGGGTTGGTGCTTGGTAATAACAACAGGCTTGTAGTTGATCGCAACCTTGCCGTCCTTCTTTGTGACCAGCGAGTGCTTCAACCAATTCTTGTCATCGCGTTCGGGATAATCTTCGCGTGAATGTCCGCCGCGGCTTTCTTTGCGGTTCAAGGCGCTCATGGCAACCACTTCTGCAACTTCGAGCATGTTGCCAAGTTCCCATGCATTGAGCAATTCGGTGTTGAAGATCTTGCCGGTGTCGCTCACACGCACTTCCTTGTAGCGCTTCTGCAATTCACGCACCTTTTCCACTGCGGACTGCATTTCCTTCTCGTTGCGATAGATGCCGACATCGCGGAACATGACGCTCTTCATCTCATTGGACAGGTCATACGCGTTTTCTTTGCCGGACCCATTACGCAGCGCCTCGAACTCCGCCCTCGCGGCTGCATCGGCGTCCCCGGGCAGTTTCGTCCATTCAGCAGACTTGGCATATTCCGCAGCCTTGAGTCCTGCGTGCTTGCCGAAGACCACCAGGTCGAGCAGGGAATTTGTGCCCAAACGATTCGCGCCATGGACAGATACGCACGCACATTCACCCGCCGCGAACAAACCGGGGACAGTGGTGCCTTTATCGTCCACGACTACTTCGCCGAACTTGTTGGTGGGGATGCCGCCCATGGTGTAGTGCGCCGTGGGCTGGATCGGCATCATCTGGGTGACAGGGTCAACACCAAGATAGACGCGGCAGAAATCCACAATGTCAGGGATCTTCTTGAGCACAGCATCAGCCGTCAGATTGTATGGAGAACCGTCCGGGTTGGTGCGTCCATCCATCGCGGCAAACTTGTTCACGCTTTCGGGGCGGATATCCAAATAGACGAAGTTCTGTCCATCCACGCCGCGCCCTTCCTTGATCTCGGTCAGGATCGCGCGCGAGACCACATCGCGGGAGGCGAGGTCTTTCACGGTGGGAGCATACTTCGGCATGAAGCGTTCGCCCTTGCCGTTGATAAGCACGCCGCCTTCGCCGCGCACACCCTCGGTGATGAGGATGCCGAGTTTGTAAATGCCGGTGGGATGAAATTGGAAGAATTCCATATCTTCGAGCGGAATGCCGCGCCGATACAGGATCGCGGCGCCATCGCCGGTGTAGGCATACGCATTCGAGGTCACCTCGAAGATACGTCCATGCCCGCCGGTGGCGAAGATAATGGCTTTCGCGTGAAAGGTGTGCATCTCGCCGGTGGCAAGCTCGATGGCGACGATGCCCGAAGCCTTGCCGTCCACCATGATGAAATCAATGACTTGATATTCGTCGAAGAAGGTGACTTCGTTCTTGATGCACTGCTGGTACAGCGTTTGCAGGATCATGTGTCCCGTGCGGTCAGCAGCGTGGGCCGCACGGCGGACGGGTTTGCCCGTTTCATTATTGGTGTGCCCGCCGAACGGGCGCTGTGAAATGCGTCCTTCAGGGGTGCGGTCGAAAGGCAGACCCATGTGCTCCAGTTCGAGCACCGCGTCGATGGCTTCGTTGCACATGAACTCGATCGCGTCCTGGTCGCCGAGATAATCGGAACCTTTGACGGTGTCGTACATATGCCATTCAGGTTTGTCTTCTTCGTAATTGCCGAGCGCCGCAGAAATACCGCCCTGCGCCGCGCCCGTGTGTGAGCGGGTGGGATATAACTTGCTGATGACCGCGGTCTTGGCGTTGCGTGACGCGTACAGACCCGCCATGAGCCCCGCGCCGCCTGCGCCCACCACGATCACTTCAAATTGATGAACATTTGCCATGAATTACTCCTGAAAAATTTAACCACGAAGTGTCTCAAAGGGATACAAAGGTTTTAATGTATTTCCTTCGTGACCCTTCGTGTCCTTTGTGGTGAAACAATTTACGCAGTCCAAATGCTGTACAACCCGGCGCCCATGACGACAACGAACAACGCCATGTTCAGGTAACGGTTCCAGTTGCGGCCCGAAACGGACAGCACATAATCGTCCACAATGACGATCACACCATGAATGCCATGCGCCAGCGCCGTGAGAAACATTCCGCTTGCAACGACTCGCCAGAAGACACTCGCCCACGGAGCAATATCGGGCACGTTGGTGCTCTCCACATGGCCAACATTGGAGACCAGCGCCCAACGGACAACTTCCACGAAGGTCATATCATGCAAGGCGCCCATCACGACCGCACCGACAACGGCCACCAGCACAAAGAAGTACATGCCCAGAGCCGTCAGGCGGGTGAAAGCCCACATGAAGGTTTCGAAACTCATACCGCGTTTGGAAAGGGGAAGGGTTCGGGACTGGTTCATTATTGCATCCTCGCAATGGAAGTCGTTACCACGCTGATCGCCGCCGCCCCAAAGATGACAATGAAGACCACCCATTCGATCATGATCGCCTGGCGATGATAGGGGATCAGTTTTTGCGGGAACAGATCCAGGATGGTAATGCGCAGTCCGTTAATGACATGGAACAGGATGCAGAACAAAATAAAGATCTGGAAGGGCGGACTCATATAGATATAGTTCAAGGTGTGCCCGATTCTCCAGCCCTGCTTCTCCCCGAATGTGGATAAGACATGCATCGTAACAAAGATTGCCATCCCTGCCCCGCCAACACGGTGCAGGATAAAGGTCAGGAAGGATCCCTGTCCCTTGTATCCCAGAGCCGTGGAAAGAGGAACATTTCTTTTCAAGCCCATTGAAGCCTCCGATTGAAATGATTGAAACGCCTTATTTTACTCGCTGATTTCCCGAATCGCGAGTTAAACGGCATTACACACAAATAAATAAGCCGTATTCGAGTGATACGGCTTATGGGTACCAGGGGGTTATGCCCGTTTACTTTGTCACCGTTCTCGGCGGCGGAGCGAACTCTTCGATCTGCGCGACCACATCTGCCAGCGGCATGACCTTCGAGACATGCGACTCTTTCTTGCCGAAGCCGATACTATCCAGAACGAGCGTGCGCTTCAACAACTGGATGCCGAAAGCAGGGTCCACGCCTTTGGGGCAGGCCTGGGAACAGGCACCTGCCATGTGGCATTGATACGGACCGTGGAAGGCGTCAATGGCAACGAGGCGTTCCTTGAGTCCGCAGTCGCGGCTGTCCACGGTGTAGCGGTAGGCTTGCGCCAGGGCTTGAGGTCCAAGGAAGAGCGGGTCGGTCGCCACGGTTGGGCAGGCAGCGAGGCACAAACCGCATTTGATGCAAAAGGTGAACTGGCTGTATTCGTCGCGCTGTTCCACCGATTGAATGAACTCGCCCGTCGGTTCTTCGATCTCTTTTGAGTTGGTGTGGATGATGAACGGCTTGATTGCTGCATGCTTTTCAATGAGCGGTTCCAGGTTTGGTACGAGATCCTTGACGTTCTCATAATTAGGCAGCGGTGCGACCGTGACCACATCCGTGCCGAGGTGCAACACCTGGGTCTGGCAGGCAAGCATCGGCAGGTCATTGACGAACATGCCGCACGATCCGCACACACCCATGCGGCAGGACGAGCGCCATGCGAGGGTGGGCGCCTGCTCGGCTTTGATCTCGTGCAAGGCTTCGAGCACGGTCATGCCATCGGGTACGTTGAGCTTGTGTTCCTCCCAATGCGGAGTCGTGTCTTTATCCGGGTCGTAACGGTGAATTTTGAAGGTGATGAGTTTTGTATCAGCCATG
>DAOQBX010000097.1:0-6243 GCA_035340155.1 Anaerolineales bacterium
CCATCTTTTTCATCATCTGCCCCAGCGCGCGCGGATTATCTTCCAGATCTGCCATGGAGGTCAGGTCACCTTCCATGGATTCCATGCGGCTCTCCGTGCTTTTGGCAATGCGGACTTTCGTCATGCGGCGGCGGACATCTTCGCTGTCGCAATGCACGCATTGCACGGTCTTTTGTCCGTACTCACTGAACGTCATAAAGATATCGAAGCGCTTCTGGCAGGAGTTGCAGATAAAGTCGTAGGTGGGCACAAATTCATTTTACCCGAATCAGGCTCAGGCCGGTAAGAAGCGGTCGTTTGGTAAAATTACTTTATGACCCATGAATTCGATCTCCGTAAACCCAATCCATTGTTGATCGTCATTTCCGGCCCTTCAGGGGTTGGAAAAGACTCGGTTGTCCAACGCATGAAAGAGCGCGGCTTCCCTTTCCATTTTGTGGTGACGGCTACCACGCGTGAGAAGCGCCCGACCGAAGTGCATGGACGCGATTACTGGTTCGTGGCCAAGGATGAATTTGCGCGTATGATCGAAATGAATGAGTTGATCGAGTATGCCATTGTCTACGGCGATTACAAGGGCATCCCCAAGGGGCAGGTGCGCGATGCCTTCGCCAGCGGTAAGGACGTGGTCATGCGCATTGATGTGCAGGGCGCGGAGACGGTCCGCAAACTCGCGCCGGAAGCCCTGCTGATCTTCATCACCTGTGAAAGCGAAGAGGAACTGGAGCGCCGATTGCGCGAACGCAAGACCGAGTCGTCGGATGCCTTGGCGCTGCGCATTGCCACCGCCCGCAAGGAATTGCAGAGACTGGATGCCTTTGATTACGTCATTGTGAACCAGGATTTTCATTTGGATGATACGGTGGAAAAAGTGCGCGCGATCATCGCGGCTGAACATCTGCGAGTCCACCATCGCAAGGTGGATCTATGAACGAAATCCCCGCTTCCTACCCGGACCCGGAACCTGTTCCCGCTCCCCAGCCTGTCCGCATCCGCATGCCTTCCACCCGGCCAACGGTCACTTATGTGTTGATCGGCGTGACGGTGGTGGTGTATGTTCTTCAAGTGTTGAGTACTGCTTTGTTTGGTGACGCCATTAACGGAATAGGCTGGTTGGAACTTTTGGGCGCACGCTTTAATAGCGCCATTCGGGCAGGGGAATTGTGGCGTTTCATCACCCCGGTCTTCCTGCATGGTTCTCCCACCCACATATTTTTCAATATGTATGCCCTGTTATCGCTTGGCACATTTTTGGAGCGACAGTTGGGACATGGCCGTTTCACCCTGCTTTATTTTTTAGGCGGGTTTTCCGGAAATGTATTCTCCTTCCTCTTCACCGGTGCGGATGGATTCTCCCTTGGTGCCTCCACGGCCGTGTTCGGCCTGGTGGCGGCTGAGGCGATCTTCTTTTATCAAAACCGGAAATTGTTCGGCGCGCAAGCCCGGCAGGCCATTGGAAATGTAGTCTTTATCATTGTGATCAACCTGTTCATTGGCCTTGCGCCGGGGATCGACAATTGGGGACATGTTGGCGGCTTGTTGGGCGGTGCGATGTTCGCCTGGTTCGCCAGCCCGGTTTGGATGGTGGTGGGACTCCCCCCGGAGATGGACCTTTCTGACCAGCGCGAGGTTCGCGACATCCTGACAGGAACCGCGTTGGTGCTGCTTGTATTTGGCGGCCTGGCCGCCTGGGGCTTCTTCCAGTAAAACAAAAATGCCCGTTGGAGACAACGGGCATTTTCTATATTTCGGGGAAATTACAAGTGGCGGTTGCTGCGCGGGTCGAACGCATCGCGCAGACCGTCTCCCAGCAGGTTGACGCACAGGATGATGAACACGATGAATACACTGGGGAAGACCCACATCCACCAGGCGCCGCGGATCAGGAAGGACTGCGCCTGCTGCATCATGTTCCCCCAGGTGGAAGTTGGCTGCTGAACGCCAAGCCCAAGGAAGGAGACATAGGCTTCGGTCAGGATCGCGCCTGCCAGGCCCAGAGTGGACGAAACAATGATGGGGCCGAGAGTGTTCGGGACCAGATGCTTGAAGAAAATGCGCACATCACTGGCGCCCAGCGCGCGAGAAGCAGATACATAATCCAACTCTTTGATCGAAAGGACATTGGCACGCACGATACGCGCAAGATACATCCAGGAAGTCAGGCCGATCACGAGGATCACAATACCGATGCTTCCGCTGAACGTACGCCCAAGAATGACCACCTGTCCCACTTCACGGCCGATGAATTTCGCCAGTACGATCAACAAGAACAGGGAAGGGATGGCGAGCATCGCTTCGGTGAAACGCATCAGGACCGAATCGATCCAGCCGCCATAATAAGCGGCTACGCCACCAACCAGGGTACCAAGCGAAACGGATACTCCTACGGCAAGCAAGCCAATGAAAAGCGAGATCTGACCGCCGTAAATAATGCGGATGAACACATCGCGGCCCACGCTGTCGGTTCCAAACCAGTGAGTACTGTTGGGGCCGGCAAGCCGCCGCGAAAGATCGGTTTCATTGGCACGGGCCTCAGGGTAAACGATCGATCCGATGATAATGAATAGGATCAGAATGACGGCCCCTACACCACCGACTACTGCCATGCGGTGTTTGCGGAAGCGGCGCCAGATCAACTGGCTGGGAGTAAGCGGCGTCTTGGCGTCTTCAGCCTTCAGCGATTTAACGTTCGGGGAGGAATTTACTAATTCAGAAGTGTCGGCCATTTCAGACTCCTAACTCAGACGAATTCTCGGGTCGATGACTGTGTAGAGCAGATCGACGATGATCGTAAAGAACACCACCCCGGTGGATGTTAATAGAAGAACGCCTAAAACGACCGGGTAATCCCCGCGTCCGGCGTACTCCCAGAATAATCTTCCCATACCAGGCCAGGTGAACACCGATTCAGTGACCAGCGCTCCGCCCATCAGGAATGGAATATCCAAACCGATAATGGTGACAAAGGGCAGGATCGCGTTTCTAAATGCGTGCTTGTAAAGGGTCACTCGTTCGGTCAGGCCCTTGGCACGGGCAGTGCGAACGTAGTCCAGGCCGAGCACTTCCAGAATGCTGGTGCGCAGGAAGCGGGAGTAACCGGCTGTCTGGATCGCGACCAGGCAGAAGACCGGCATGACCAGGTGACGGATCATCTCGACCGGGTCTTTGGGGTTCCAGATATCTGCCCCGGTTGGAAGGTAGGGGAGACCCCACTGTTTGAACTTCACAGCAAAGAGCATGATGCACCCCAGGGCTATGAAGAAAATTGGCATGGAAAAGCCGATAAATGAAAGAGTTGTGATCAGGTTATCGACAAAGGAATATTGTTTTACAGCCGCCACCAGACCCAGCACCAACGACACCAGGATGATGAAAATCTCAGCGGTGATCATCAGGACCAGGGTCATCGGCAGGCGCTGTTTGATCATATCGAGCACGGGCTGTTTTGAAAAGAAGGAATTTCCCAGGTCACCCTGCAATGCCAGCCCCAGCCACCGGACATATTGAACCGGCATGGGCTTATCCAACCCCAGGCTTTGGGCGATCCGCTCCTTGTCGGCAGCGCTGATACCGGGCTTGTTGGCATATTGGGCCATCGGGTCGGAGGAGAGTCTTGTCAGCACGAAACATAACATCGTGATGATGAAGAGGATGAAAACGGCTTGCACGAACCTGCGCACAAGGTATGACCACATGGGGAAACCCTTCCCACCGTCCCGGTCGACATCAAAGATAACGGACGGTATTAAAAAATTTTTAATTTCAGGAAAATATAAGGTCTGGCAAAATGACTTTTTACGGATAGACCTGTGGCGCACCGCGCCACAGGTCTATTTTATCTTTCAAACGTTCCGGTCAGGGATTACTTGACGTCAAAGTCTTCAGCAGACCAGAAAGCATTGGCGTAGCCGGAGCTCGGCGGGAAGACCAGGTTTTCGCTGTAGGCGAAGACGTTCGCACGGGCGTACAACGGGATCATCAGAACATTGTCGTACATGTACTGCTGGATCTTGTCATAGACGGCCTTGCGGGTGGCGGGATCCGCGCTGGTGAGAGCTTCTTCGAACATGGCGTCCACTTCGGGATCGCAGATGTGGTAGGTGTTACCGCCGGAAGGATTGCTCGCATTCGGCACATCGGCACAGCGCCAGCTGCTGCTCGCATCAGGATCGGGGTAGTAGCCGGTGGTGTAAATGGCCATGTCGTACAGACCCTTCGGCATATCCGCACCTTCGGTGTAGGAACCGAAGAAGGTACCGGCCGGGAGGTGGTTCGGGATGATGTCGATGCCGATCTGCTTCAGTTCGGATTGGATGGTGAGAACATCGTCCACGCGGCGCTGGGCGGTCGTGGTCTCGATGCCGAGGGAGAACTTGACTTCCTGGCCATCGCAGGTGCCTGCGCGGATGCCATCGGAACCGACAGGGTAGCCAGCTTCATCGAGCAGGGCATTCGCCTGTTCAGGATCGTAAGGATAGGGGGTCAGGTTGGTGTTGTACCAGTAGGAGTTCGGCCACAAGGAGGCAATGAAGGCGCTTTCGGTTTCCTTGAGGTAGTTCTGGATGAAGCCAAGGCGGTCAGTGCCGAGAGCAATGGCCTTGCGGACGCGTACATCCTTGAACGGGCAGAAGCCGTCGACATCGCTGATGCCCTTGCCATCCACACCGGCGACGGTGCCGAGGTTGAAGAACAGGTGCTCGAAGTCGGGGGTGGCGTCCACGCGCAGGAGGATACCCTGGGATTCGAGGCCCTTCACGGTCTCGATATCGGATTCAGCGAGGTTGACCATCAACTGCACATCACCAGCCTGGAGGGCGGCGAGACCCGCTTCAGGATCGGGTACGAACTTGATGTTGATGTAGTCCAACTTGGCAGCGTTGCCGAAGTAGTTCGGGTTGCGGACGAGGGTCATGTGATCGCCGGCCACCCATTCCTTGATGGCGAACGGACCGCCAGCCCAGGTGGGTTGGTGGATCTGCGGGTTGGTCTCGAGACCGGTCTGGCCTTCGAAAACGTGAGCGGGGAGCAAACCACCGCCGGTGTTGTTGGGGCCGAGGTTGAAGAGGGTGGGCCAGGAGGGATAGAGGGTCGAGAAGGTGATCACTACGGTCTGATCATCGGGGGTCTCGAAGCTGGCGATCTTGTCCCAACCGGAGCGGCTGATGGGGGCGTTGGCGGGGTCCATCATCGCGCTGTAGGTGTAGGCGAAGTCCTTCGAGGTGATCGGCTCGCCGTCAGACCAGAAGATACAGGGTTTGAGGTGATAGGTGATGGTCAGGCCATCGGCGGAAACGCCGCCGTTTTCAGCGCTGGGCACTTCGGTCGCAGCGTAGGCGATCAGGTTGTTCTGATCATCCCACTTGCCAGGGCCGACACCATAGGTCTGCCAGATCCAGGCGGAAAAGCTCATGTTGCTGAACATGGAAACAGCCTGGTCGGGCTCCTGTTCGAAGGCAATGGTAATACCCTTCGCGCCAGTGTCAGCGGTGGTGGGATCCCAGCCGGCAACAGCGGGGGCGCAGGCAGCTTCAGTGGGGGCTGCTGCTTCAGTGGCAGCAGGAGCCTCGGTGGCTGCTTCCGTCGCAGCGGGGGCTTCAGTGGCTTGACCGCCACCGCAGGCCGCCAACAAAACGCTGGCAACGACGAGCAACGAAAGCAGAGCGAACAGATTTCGTTTCATACGGTTCTCCTCCATAGAGAGAATGGTTTATTCATTTTGCCGCGCAAAATGATGCGGGATTATACACCTAATGCAAACTTACTGGAAAACCAATTCCCCCGAGCGGAGCGTCAGCGGGGTCTTTATGCCAGCGCCCGGCAATCTTATGCCCGCACTTCGGGCATTTTCCCCCGGCTGTAACGTGATACTCCAGGATGGTGTACCCCCGTCTCCGCACTACCCGATGGTTGCACCCCGGGCAATGCGTATCCTCATACTCCGAGACCATGCCTGGTAAATTCCCGGCGTACACATAGCGCAGCCCGGCCTCGCGCCCGATCTCTGCCGCGCGAATGAGGGTTCGAGCATCCGTGTTCTCCGGATCGGTCATCTTGTAATCTTTATGGAAGGCGGTTACGTGCCACGGAATGTCGATGGATAGATCGGCAAGGAAGCGGGCCGCCTCCCATAACTCCTCGTTGGAATCGTTGAAGCCCGGGATGACCAACGTCACCACCTCGACCCACAGACCCGCCGCATGGGCGCGTTGGATCCCCTCCAGCGTGTGACGAAGCGTCCCGCCT
>DAOQBX010000098.1:0-6239 GCA_035340155.1 Anaerolineales bacterium
GTCAAATGGATCCTTGCAGGGCTTTGTCTCAACATCGCCTGGAGCGGTTTGCAAGCCTTCACCTTCTACACCAAACTGCTGGACAAGGAAATGGTCACGCACTGGCAATTGGCCTTTTCGATGCGTGAACTCGTACGCACCAATCGCATCTCCGGCCTGGCCTATGAACCGGCCTGGCTGGCGGGTCAACTGGCGACGGTCTTTATTCCATTTTTGTTTGCCGCTGTGTTGACGAATTACCGCGTCACGCGGCTGCGCTGGCTGGAGCCGACGCTGCTGGCCTTGTCTTCGCTCGTGCTGTTGGCCACCTATTCCCGCGGCGGACTGCTTATCGTCGTTGGCGTCTCGGCGCTGACCTTTCTGATCTTCGGCCGCGAAGTCCTCCATTCGATGTGGGCATGGTTCGTCCATGGGTTTCGCAGCCGTCTGTTGGACCTGTTCCTGCGTTTGGCTCTGATAGCCGCCCTGGTTGGAGTGATAGCGGGCGCCATCCTTTTCCTTGGGCAGAAGAACTACTTCCGCCGATTATGGGAGATCAACGCCGGGAGTTTGAGCGAATATATCGTGGATATCAATGCCGGTGCGCGCGGAGCGTACTCGGTTGGGGCGTTGGCTGCATTCGAAGAATATCCGCTGACAGGCGTCGGCCTGGGAGGAAGCGGGTTCTATATCTACCAGAACCTGCCGGATTGGTCCCTGACCACTGTGCCGGAGATCGCCAAGCAACTGAATCCTGAAAATAAACTTTATCCCAACCCGAAAAATATCTATGCCCGCCTGCTGGCGGAGACGGGGCTGATCGGGTTCGTTCTTTTTATGGCGTTTCAATTCGGCGTGCTGGGCGATATATTGTCACTTCTAAAGCGGCGCGAGGCTTGGGGACGGTTTGCGGCGGTTGCAGGAGTATTTGCATGGGGGGCTATAGCCTTGTATAATTTCACTCAGGACTCGCTGACGACCCCGAACATCTGGCTGGTTTCGGGAATTTTGGTGGGGCTTGCGGCAAAGTCTTCCGATTTTGCACTTCAGGAACATAAGGATTTTTGATGATCGTTCTATCTGTTGGGATGCCGCGCGCCGGGTCGGGCTGGCACTATAATCTCATTCATGATCTGATGAAGACCACGGGTTGTGCTGACGCGCGTGATATTCGTGAAAAATATAAACTGCAAAAAATTCTCACCGAGGTGAATTGCAATATCGGCGTGCTCTCTCCACGGCGGTTGGGGATGGTGACGATTCCGGCGTTGATGGGGAATACCTTTGTCATCAAGGCACATGCCGGGCCGTCCTCCGCTTCCCGTATGCTGGCAAACCTGGGGCTGCTGCGGATCACCTACATTTACCGCGACCCGCGTGACGCCATGCTCTCTGCTTTTGACTTCGGTCAACGGGCGCTGACCAAGGGAAGGCCCAATGCCTTCTCGCATCTCTCGAACTTTGAGAAGAGTCTCGAGTTCATTGTGGAATATACCCGTATCTGGGAAAAGTGGATGCAGGAAAAGAATGTACTGGTGGCCCGCTACGAGGACCTGCTCATGAACTATGATGTCGAATCGACCAAATTGGTTGCGCACCTCAAGTTGGATGAAAACAGGTCCGAGGTCCGCGCGGTGATCGAACAGTATCGCCCCGGTGCGAACGACAGCCAGCAGGGCCTGCATTTTTATAAAGGTAAGATAGGAAGGTTCCGCGAAGCCTATACATCAGAGCAGCAAAAGGTGCTCTCGGATACGTTGGGTAGATTTTTAGTGCCAATGGGCTATTCCATATAAATTGATGTAAACCGTTTGTAACCTCCAATAAGTTGCCGAACTCTATGTTTTTCATTATGATAGGCACACCATGATACGAAAATTCGACACCCCCTACATGGCCGATTGGTTCGCCATTTCGTTGCGCTGGGTCATGCTGGTGGGTTTGATCGTGTCTTTGGGGCTGGGGGGAAAACTAGAACTGGCATTCGCCTGGCCGGTAGGGTTAATGGTGGCATGGAATTTGACCATGAGCGCATTTGCCGGGTTGAATGTGCGTGTGCGCTTTCATCGGCGTATCAATATTTTTGCAGACATGTTGTTCGCCGGTGCGTTTTTCTGGATCCAGGGCGGTGTGAGCGGACCGGCGTTTTGGGTTGGGCTGATGCCCATCCTTACAGGCTCGATCTATTTTGAATTATGGGGAGCGCTGGTCACCGGGATAGTGTTTGGCGGGCTGGTCTTTTATTCGGGTATCCAGTCGCAAAACTTGGTCCTGGCGATCGGCATCACGGTCGTCCTACTTGCCCTTAGCATACTTTTTGGCTTTCTTGGTCGTAGTTTAATGGCACACATGCGCAAGAACCGCGCTCTGTGGATCGATAGCGAAGAGCGTAAGCGCGCGATACAAAACGAGCGCATGCGCGCTATCTACGAATTGACATCAACCCTTTCTTCCACGCTCAGTTATAAACGGGTGCTCGAATCTGCGTTGGATATGAGCGCCGCGGCGCTCAGCCCGGATTTGGAACGATCAGTGAGTGACCCTTTGGTGGGGGCGGTGATGCTCTTTCACGGCGGTAAGTTGCGTGTTGGGTCGGCGCGGCGCTTTACCAGTGCAGATTTGCGAGTCACCTTCGATGGAGCCGAGGGTATTCTCAAACATGCTCTGGATGAAGGGGAGCCGGTCTTTCTCAAGGATATCGGGTATGACCCCGAACTGGGACGCATCATTGCGCTGCGTACCTGTACCAGTGGATATTGCTTTCCGTTGAGAAGCGGATTCAATGTCTACGGGGTGCTGCTGTTCGCCCACCCCGATTCGGAGTATTTCACCTCTGAACGTACCAAGCTTTTGGATATCATCGGCAGACAATCGGTCATTGCGATTCAGAATGCGCGCCTCTACCAGGATCTGGTCGAAGAGAAGGAACGCATGTCCGAGGTGTTCGAAGAAGCGCGTAAAAAACTGGCTCGCGATTTGCACGATGGCCCCACCCAGTCTGTGGCGGCGATGGCGATGCGCTTGAGCATTGCCCGCAGGATGATGACGAAAGACGTTAATGCCGCAGGGGATGAACTGGTCAAACTGGAGGAACTGGCGCACCGCACCACCAAGGAGATCCGCCACATGCTCTTCACCTTGCGCCCACTCATCCTTGAGTCGCAGGGCCTGACCGCAGCCATCCAATCCATGGCGGATAAAATGATGGAGACCTTCTCGCAGAAAGTGGTGGTCGAGATCGAGGAGCGTGCCGTCCAGCAACTGGAAATGGGCAAGCAGGGTGTCATCTTTTACATTGTTGATGAGGCGGTGAATAATGCCCGCAAACATGCCTCTGCCGAAGCCATTACTGTGCGGCTGACCCAGATCGAGCCGGGGCTGCTATTATTGGAGATCAACGACAACGGTGTCGGCTTTGATGTTCAGGAGATCGCTCAATCCTACGATAAACGCGCGAACAGCAGCCTGGGCATGGTCAACCTTCGCGAACGGACGGAACTTGTCAACGGGCATTTGCAGATCGACTCAAAGTCTGGCAAAGGGACCAAGGTGCAGGTCTTTATCCCGCTAACCGAAGAAGCAGCCGACCGCCTGCATCACGCCCGCAGGAAATAATCATGCCGTTCGCTTCAGGCATCCATTACACGTCTCACACTGACGATACGAAACACCGCCCGCCCCTCCTGTTAATTCATGGCGCGGGCGGTAATCATTTAACATGGCATCCTTACATCCGGCGGATGAGCGGCGTGACGGTATATGCGCTTGACCTGCCCGGGCATGGACAGTCGGAAGGAGTGGGCAGGTCTTCCATTGAAGAATATGCGCGGGATGTGCTGAACTTTATGGATGTGCTGGAGATCGGCAAAGCGATTGTTGCCGGGCTTTCGATGGGCAGTGCCATTACTCTGACCCTGGCGCTGAATCATCCCGGGCGCTTGCAAGGCATGATCCTGATGGGAGGCGGGGCGAAGATGCGCGTTGCAAAGTCCATCCTTGAAACCGCGGGTCATGCCGAAACCTTTCCCTCTGCTGTGGAGAACATCAATACCAACTGCTTCAGCGCCCAGGCCTCACCGGACCTCGTTCAACTCTCCAGGCAGGCTATGTTGAAAATGAACCCGCCTGCATTGCTGGGCGATTTTCAAGCCTGTAACCAATTCGATGTCACTGCTCAGTTGAGCGGCATCCAACGCCCAACCCTGATCATCTGCGGCGCGGAAGATGTAATGACGCCTCCCAGGTTCTCACAATCGCTCAGTGATCAGATTCCCAACTCGCGTCTGCATATTTTGGAAAAGACGGGGCATATGGTTACGCTCGAGCAGCCTGAACTGGTTGTGGAATTATTGAAGCAGTTTATGGATGACCTTCCGCTTCAACCCTGACAGCGGCCTGATCCTCTCATCTAAATTTTCACTCCCCGAAAAGTTTTTTCAAGATCGGCATGGCATTTGTCACACCGCGGGCGCGGTGACTGAGGCGATTCTTTTCTTCCATGCCCAGTTCTGCCATGGTCTGCCCAAACTCCGGCAAGAAGAAGATCGGGTCATAGCCAAAGCCGCCGGTGCCGCGTTCTTCAGGGATGATCTCGCCATGGCAATTGCCTTCCACAACCTCCACATCACCCGCAGGCGTAGCCACCGCGATCGTGGCATGGAAGTGAGCCGTCCACGGGCGGGGCTTGTCCCTTAGGTTTTGCAGCAAAAAGGCGCGACGGTCGCCATCCTTGGCGCCGGGTTTGGGAGAGTATCTTGCCGAGTACAGTCCCGGCGCACCATCCAGAGCATCCACCTCAAGGCCGGAGTCGTCAGCGAGGGAGATCAGCCCGCTGGCCTGGGCAAAGGCGATGGCTTTCTTGCTGGCGTTCTCGGCATAGGTATTGCCATCTTCGACCACATCCAATTCAAGTTGGATCTGCGCGGGCGTGACCAGTTCGATGCCGGTATCAAGTAATAGTTCCCGCAATTCAATGACTTTTCCCTGGTTGTTGGTGGCAATGAGTAGTTTTTTCATTTTTAATTTTCATCGTGCGGATGTTTTTTGTCCGCAGCATTCTCCTTGTTGATCTTTGATATTGCCCATTGAACATGTTCACGCACAAGGGGTTCTTCATCTTGTGCCGCTTTTTCAAGGATGGCGATATCGCCCTTGTCGCCGGTATTTCCAACCGCAACGGCGAGGTTACGCAGATATCCTCTACGCTTGGCGCGTTGAATGGGAGAGCGCTTGAAGCGTTGATTAAATTCAGAGGATGACAGAAGCAGGTCTGAGGTCCGTATGGGAAGCGGAGTGGATGATTTGAGGGCAGGGTCCGCTGGCGGCGAGAATCGATTCCACGGGCAGACCTGCTGACAGATGTCGCACCCGAAAACCCAATTACCGATTTTTTCGCGCAGGGGTATGGGAATATCTCCTTTGTTTTCGATGGTAAGGAAGGAGATGCAACGGCGAGCATCAAGTGTGCGGTTTGGGAGGATGCACTGTGTGGGGCAGGCATCGAGGCAGCGAGTGCAGGTTCCGCAATGGTCGGTCGGAAATGGATGGTCGGGTTCGAGTTCGACGCCCAGCAGAATCTCTGCAAGCAGGAAGGTCGAGCCTGCTTTTGGGTTGATGAGCATGGAATTTTTTCCGACCCAGCCCAACCCAGCCCGCTGCGCCAGTTCGCGTTCGAGGATGGGTCCGGTGTCAGTGTAGTAACGATTTGGAACGGGATGCCCGACCTGCTCTTCAATGAACTCTACGATTTGTTGCAGGCGCGGCGGGATGACCTCGTGATAGTCTGCGCCGAGGGCGTAGGCGGCGATGTTAAGTTCAGTATTCAACGGTTCGCAGGGCATGGCCAGCACAAGGATGGATTTGCACTCAGGCAGGATCTGTTTTGGGTCGGCGCGACGGATACGGCTCCGCTCCGAAGCGAGATAGTCCATCGTTGCGTGATGGTTCACATCCAGCCATTCTTCGAAAATATTGAAGTGCGCAGAGGGCACAGAAGCAGCAACGCCAGCCAGGAAGAATCCCAGCTGGCGCGCTTTGTCTTTGATTGCTATGGTGAGGTCGTGTTTATTGAACAACGATCTTCACGATAAGGTACTTGCCTTTGCCCCCAAATTCAACGCCCTTGGAATTGACCATCGTCCAGTAGCTGGTGTAGATTCCGGGCGTGGTGGGTGCTTTGAACTGGACGGAAATTTCCACCTCGGCCCCCGGGGCGACCAGTGCGGTTAACGGGATGGGTTGCGCGTCCATGCGTTGATTGG
>DAOQBX010000099.1:0-6232 GCA_035340155.1 Anaerolineales bacterium
TGGTCTTCAATTGGCTGAGCTTATGGATGGCAAGCGGGATGTCCAGGCCGAACATCAGGTCGCCGAACACGGTCTCGTATCCGGCTTCTACAAAGGACTTGGAGAGACCCCAGCGGTCCACCCCCACCGTGACCAAAACTTTGCGTCCACGCGAGTTAATATACTCGCCGATCTTTTTATCCAAAAATGCGGGGGCTTTATTTTCGAGGGTGTTCTTCAAACCACCGCCATCCACCAGCGGGGTCTTCTTGACAAAGCGCACCATAGGCTGGACGGAATAGAACGGATACCACTTTCCATCCGCAAGAGCGCCGAGGTCCGCGCCGCCAACGCCGAAGGCATCGGCCACGCCATCCAACTCCTGGAACTTCTTCGCGGCGACTTCCATATCCCCATCCGTGCCGATGCGTTCAATGCGGACGGTTTCTCCCAATAAGTTCACTTCCACCGACTTGTTGCGTTTGGATGAGCCGATGCTGATACTGACTGCGTGTTTCATGAGGAAACCTCCAGGGTGAGATTATCGCCAGTTATATCACGAATCAGGTTGCGGGTCCGGTGGGAGGCGTGGGGATAAAAAAACGGGATGGAGCGAGTCCATCCCGTTGGGGGTTTAGTACGGCCTGGCCAGCAGGTCATCCAAAACTTTTTTAGACGCGTCGTCTACAACTGCATGCTGGCTGCCCCCTTGCGAGTCCATCGTCACGACGACAGGGAACTCCTTGACCTCGATCAGCCACATGGCTTCAGGTACGCCGAATTCCATTTTGAAGACACCATGTACCTTGGTGACAGTTTGTGCGAGGTACGAGGCGGCGCCGCCAATGGCGTGAAAATAGACCGCTGGTGTTTCCTGACAGCCTTTGAGGGTCTTGGCGCCCATGCCGCCCTTACCGATCACGCCTTTAACGTTGAAATGTTTCATCACGTCAGCCTGATACGGCTCTTCGCGGATGGAGGTAGTGGGACCGGCAGCGATGAATTTGTATTCCTTTGTATCCAACCCGCCAACCACGGGTCCACAGTGGTAGATGACGGCTCCATTCAAAAGTTTTTTCAATTCTTCGTACACTTGCAGATCGTCGCCCTGGGGCTGGCGGGTCTTCTTGATGAAGGTATCGATCATCCACTTATGCGCGGCGTCTCGCCCGGTGATCATCATGCCGGAGATCGCCACAGTATCGCCAACTTTCAGGTCACGAATGGCTTCGTCACTGACTGGTGTGGTAATTTGTTTCATTGGGCATCTCCCTTAATCGTAGGTGACTTCATCGCCCTTCACCGTCATCTTGCGGCGGCGATAGGCCCAGCACATGTAGGAAACTGAAACGAAGTAGGAAGCGGGCAAACGGCTCAAACCGACGATCTTCGTATCCAGCACAGTGGTCTTGCCGCCAAAGCCCATGGGACCGATCCCCATCTCATTGGATTCTTTCGTCAGGCGCTCTTCAAGTTCGGCAAGTTTCGGGTCGTTGTTGCGGGTACCCATCTCACTGAACAGCACTTCCTTGGATTTGATATAGGAAGATCCGCGGTCGCCGCCGATGGAAACACCCAACACGCCGGGCGCACAACCCTGCCCTTGGGCTTTCTGCACCGCGTCGAGTACCACCTTGCGGACCCCGGCCAGGTCACGGCCTGCGCCGAGAGTATTATCCGGCAGGGAGTATTGACGGCCGACGTTCTCACATCCGCCGCCCTTAAGCATCAACTCGATAGTGAGTTCATCGCTTTCGGTCTCTTCAAAATGAACATAGGGGAAATCGTCGCCGCCGAGATTGTTGCCCGTGTTCTTGTCATAAATGGCATCCACGGCGTTCGGTCGCATATAGGACCGTTTGGTGGCTTCGGCCAGCGCAGCCCGAATCTGCGCTTTGAGTTGGATCGTGGACCAGCCCACCGGGTAATGCACTTGAAAGATGGGTGTGCCCGTATCCTGACAGATGGGCGTGGAGTTGGCGCGGGAGAGGTCAATGTTCTTCAGGATGGTTTCCAGCGCCCCGCGTGCTGCAGAACCAGGTTCTTCTTTCTCAATAGCCGTGCGCAGGCGTTTTTCAACATCCGGGGGCAGCGAACTGGACGTGCGCCGGATCAGTTCAAGGATTTCATTAGTTAGATCACGCATGGTACCTCCAATTTCAAATTAACATCATAATCCCGTTGGTGGGAATCTGCGATGCAAAAAACACTGTTTTTATTCTATGGATTTTTGACAAAACGTAAAGTGACCTCCCTTACTTTTCGGCGAACGAAAATCACATCATTCCTCCCGGCCGCGATCCGGAAACTGAATCGAATCCCGGCGGCGGGGGTTTAATCCTTTCACAAGCTGAAACCCTTATCGGAGGCAACCATGGACATTATCAAGATCATACAATCCCTGCAGGATTTCATGTACGAACTGGTGGTCTGGGTCTTAATGCTCCCCAAGACCATCCTGCGTGCCGTATTCCGCCCCGGCTGGATGGTGAGTTACGTCAACGAGGAGTGGGAGAAAAAAGCCGAAGAGCGCTTCGACGATTACCTCTCCCCGGCCCTGTTCCTGCTGATCGTGGCAGTGGTGCCCAACACGCTCTTCAATTGGATGGGGCGCGCAACCCTTCCCACCGACCTGACCGCCCAGTTGACCGAGAACAACCTTGTCGCCTCCACATTGGCGGTACTGACCTGTCTGCTGGTCTTCCTCTTCTGGCTGCAGATCCTCAGCCGCCGCCCGGTCAAACGTTCGATGTTGAAGCGGCTGTTCTTCATCCAGTGTTATCTGGTTGCGCCCGCACAGTTGATCTATCTCATCCTGGCCTTCCTCGGTTTGAACACCATTGAGGTTTGGGGCGTATGGGTGATCAATATCTTTGTCACCACCTTTTACGAGGCCTTCGCCTTCCGCGACGAATTGAAGATCGGCTGGTTCACGGGTTGGATCTACGCCGTGCTGCCCTATGGAGTGGTTTTGATCCTGTGGGGCGTGTTGTGGTTCGTTTTCTAAAAAAGAGCCGACCAGCATGGTCGGCTCTTTTTTACAATGATCTGATATTACTTACTCAACCGTACGCGCATCACATACTTGTTGACCCCGCCAAGTCGGTATTTATATTCCTCATCGCCGCGCATGAAGTCAAATTCCCACCGGTTGTTTTGACAACACCATTGGATGACCTCTGCGGTCAACACCCAGCCAGGGGAAAGTTCCATATGGTCGCGGCTGACACCGGAGTTGTAGCCCCAAAGTTTACCCTTGTAATCGAAGTTGAGTGACGCCGCCGCTTTGACGCCATCCACTTCCAGGAAAGCCAGCCAAAGATAACCGTTCTCGTGTGCGGCACGCACAGAGGTAACCATCTGGTCGCGCATGACATCTTTGAGGAAGGCTGCCTTGCCGGGGTCCTGGATCATCAAGTGAAAGAAGGTATCGATCTCGGGGTCAATATCCGCATCTTTAGAGACGATGTGGAAACGCACCCGGCCGGATTCGGCAGCGCGGCGCATTTTACGGCGGATCTCGTGGCGCTGTTTCTTGTCCACGCGCGAGAGATATTCCTCAAAGTCGCCGTTCAGGGCAATGCGCGGAGTAGGACGATAGACTTCTTCGAGGTGCGTCCAGCCGCGTTTTTCCGCCTCTGTTTTGAGGACGGCTAGGGTCGGAGAATCATCGGGAAGGTTATACCAGTCGAGTTTGGACCAGGCATCGGGCAAGGTGGAAGCGAGGAAGTCCAGCAGGCCGGAGACGAATGCAGCATGGTCCTGCGGGCGGGCGATCACATCCAGATAGTCAGAGATCTCGATGCTGCCATTAAGTAAGAGCGCGGGCTGATTCTCGTACTCTGCGATGAAGAGCGGTGCAATGCCGGTCAGTTGACCGTTTGCGCGTGCAGTAACGAGGACAAGTTCGGCATTCGGCCATTCACCGCCACCGCGATGTTCCCACCAGGCCTGCTGATATTCATGGCGCATGAAGGGCGTATCGGTGACGGACTCGGCGAGGAAATCGTTCCATTCCTGTGCTGAAATTTGAGAGAAGTCGTTGAGTAGGGTGTATTCCATGTTTTTGAATTGTACCAGTTGCATATTGTCCACAGCCAAATTACAACTGCTATGGGTATAATGAGGTGAAACGCATCTTATAGGATAGGCAATTCAGGTCACTTCTTACATGCCGCTCGATCTTAACCTTTCTCCGATCTATCGCATCAACGGGCAGGAAACTTCTGAAATGCCCGGCGTGATCGCGCTCACCCCACCCAAGACCGCCGCCCGCGGACGCGAGCAGGACCGTTTGCTGGTCTACCTGCTGCTGACAGGCAATTCCACCATCACTTTAAATGAATACCGCAAATTAGCCGAAGATGCCGCCCACATCTTTTATCAGACTCCGCGGGCCACCACCAGCGCATTACGCGCCGCCGCAGATATGATCAACAAGACCCTGCTTGAGCGCAACCTCTCCACCAGCAGCCGCGGACAATATGCGCTGGCCTGGCTTTCGATGGCGGCCATTCGCGAGTCGCAATGTATCTTCTCCATCAGCGGCCCGATGCATGCGTACTGGTTCGGCCAAAAAGAAGCGCGCCATATCTTCGATCCATCCATCTCGGGCAAGGGGCTGGGGTCGAGTCAGACTCTCAACATCCATTATGCCCAAAGCGACCTGGCCCCCGGCGACCTGATGCTTTTTTGCGGTAGGCTTCCCGGCGCATGGGCGGCGCCGCTGGAGGAAGTGAGATCCGCTTCGTTCGATGCCATGCGCCGACGCCTGGTGGCGCTGACCAGCGAGGACTTGAACGCCGTCCTGCTTCAAGCCGCAGATGGAAACGGGTCATTCAACCTCAAAGGGATCCCTGCTCCGAAAGTGGAAGCGCCCAAAGTGGAGACTCTCAATGTTGAGGAAACATCCATAGAGGAAACTCCGCTTCCCTCCCCGACCGAAGACCTGCCCCCCGTTAAAGAAGCGGAGTCTACGCCCGCGCATGTCCTGCAACCTTCGGCCTACGCCATTCCTCCTGAACAGGAAGAGGCCCGACCCATCGATCAACCGCGCCCCGACCCATTGGCGAGCCTGCCGCGCAACACCGCTCCGCGAGAATTTCCCTCTTCGATCCCGCGCGCCAAATCTGTGGTGGAAGAAGCAAACGTCCCCACACCCACTCCAACAAAGCCTGAAACTGCTGCCGCTACAGAAGTTCCTGCCGAACTCGATTCAACCCCGGAAAAACCTATCGAGATCAAGCGGCGTGTTCGACGCGAGCCCTCTGCGCAAACAAAGCAGGCTGCCCGCATCATCGTCAATAGCATGCAGGCCCTGCGGCGTTGGAGCGGGGTGTTCGGCGAAAAGACCCGAAACTTCCTGCCGCGCCTGCTTCCCAACTCAGACGCCGGTGATACGCTGAAGATCACTGATTTCTCGATGTTCGTCATTTCCATTCTTGTTCCGCTGGTGATCGCAACGATCCTCTTTGTGGTGTATTCCAAATACGGACGCAACCCGCAATTTGAAAGTTATCTCCAACAGGCACAACAGGTCAGCCAGCAGGCGCCGACCTTGGGAAGCCCGATCGAACAGCGCGAGGCATGGAATCAGGTGATCTATCTCGTCAGCAGCGCCGAGGAAATTTACCGTCCCACCTCCGAGTCGCTTGCGCTGCGCCAGACTGCCGAAGCCAACCTCGATATCTTGTTCGGCATCACCCGCATGCAGTTTAACCCTGCCTTTAGTGCCAAAATCAACATCGAAATCAGCCGCATGGCCGCCAGCGAAAAGGATCTATACCTGCTCAATGCAGCCAACGGCGAAGTGCTGCGCGCCATCCCATCCGGCAACGGCGGGTTTGAGATCGACACCACCTTCGTCTGCAAACCGGGTGTGTACGGGAGTTACACCGTCGGGCCGCTGGTGGATATCCTCGCCATGCCGATCGTCAACTTCATAGACGCCACCCTGCTCGGTATTGATGCCGCCGGGAATCTCTTATACTGCAAACCGGGCGAAGTTCCGCAGGCCATTCCCCTGCCCCCGCCTGATACGAACTGGGGTCGTGTGACAGGCTTCACCCTTGATGCCGGGAACCTATATGTGCTTGATGCGCCGGCACGGGCCGTGTGGGTATACGTGGGCAAGGAAAGCACCTTCGTAGACCGGCCTTATTTCTTCTTTGGTCAGCAGACCCCCTCACAGGATGTGATCGACCTGGTAGTGGCGGGCGATGAGATGTTCCTGCTGCATGCGGACGGGCGACTT
>DAOQBX010000100.1:0-6198 GCA_035340155.1 Anaerolineales bacterium
GTCAATAGTTTTGGTGTAATACAAAATATTTTGGTTTTATAAAAATTTATTTGGTATAAGGATTGTTTTGTGAGTAATATACTGACTATACGAAAATAGGCCATCCGTTGCCAGATGGCCTATTCCCTGCTCATTCCATAGATGGTTCGTAAGGGTTTATCGCTTCAACGCGGCTTCCATGATCTGTTGCACCCGGGTCACCATTCCTGCCGGATCGGGATGCAAGCCTTCCACTAACAATGCACTTTCGTAAACCTGCTCGATAATGATCGTTTGCAAGGTATCATCGCTCGCCAGCAAATCCCTCAACATTTGGTGTGAAGGATTCAGCTCCAGCGCCTTCTTGGACACCTCGTACTCTTTGCCAAGATATTTATAAACACGCTGCAGGTCAGAATTAGCGTTCTTCTCCGCATCCACTAAACGCGCCACCGACGTCACCAGGCGATTGCTCGCACGAACATCCGTCACACGATCACCGAGGATCTGCTTGAAACGCTCCACCAACGACTGAAATTCACCCTCGGGAATCTTTTCCGCTTCAGACTCGGCCTTGGGCTGGTCGGTCTCGTCAAGTTCAGCCTGAGCGACGTTTTTTAACTCATGCTCTTTGAAGGCATGCAAGCCCATCAACATGAACGAATCCATCGGGTCGGTCAGCAGCAGCACTTCCGTGCCGCGCGAATGGAAAGAATCCAAATGCGGGCTGCGCAATACGGATCTGGGATCTTCGCCCACGATATAGTAAATATCCTTTTGCCCGTCCTTCATGCGCGAGAGATAGTCATCCAACGACGACCAAACTTCAGGATTCAAATTGGTCTTGAAGCGCAGCAACGGCGTGATCCCATCTGCATCAGCAGGGCTGGATGCAACACCCTGCTTGAGATATACGCCAAACTCGCTCCAGAACTGGTTGTATTTCTCCGCATCTTTCTTCGCCAGTGCCTCCAGTTCCCGGACGACCTGATTGGTCAATACTTTCTTCAACTTCGGCATCAACCCGCTAGACTGAACCGTCTCGCGTGAGACATTGAGCGGCAGGTCCTCCGAGTCGACCACACCTTGCACAAAGCGCAAATACTCCGGCAACAAGTCCTTGTTATATTCATCGATCAGGATATTGCGTGAATATAGTTTCAGTCCATCTTCCTTGCGCAGCAAGAAGACGCCGCGCTCGGCCTTGGCCGGAAGGAACAACAGGGCATACAACTGCACAGGCGCATCCGTTACCATGTGCATGTGCAGGAGCGGATCTTCAAAATCCAGCGTGGTCTGGCGGTAAAAATCCTTAACCTGCTCCGGCGTAACCTCGCTCCGGGCTGTGCGCCACAGTGAGGTTTGCTTGTTAACCGGTTTCTCTTCATCACCGACATAGATGGGAAAACTGATATAGTCGGAATGCTTGTGGACGATATTCTTCAGGCGGTAATCTTCGGCAAATTCAGCGGCATCCTCTTTCAGTTTAATTTCGATGCGTGTCCCGCGCTCAGCCATTTCCGCCGGGTGAATCTGATAGGTATCGTCGCCGGTCGCATACCAGGTGACCGCCTGCGCCTCCGTCCGGAACGAACGCGAGGTGACTCTCACCCACTCTGCCACCATAAAGACCGAGTAGAAACCAACGCCAGATTGCCCGATCATTTGTGAAGCATCTTGATCCTGCTCTCTGGCCGTCTCCAAAAATCGCCGCGCGCCAGATTGGGCAATGGTGCCAAGGTGGTCCACGATCTCATCATGGGTCATGCCAATACCGGCATCCTGAATAATCAGGGTGCGGTTCTCCTTGTCCGCCTTGATACGGATGCTCAACTCGGCATTCGGGTCGAGCACATTCTGGTTGGTCAGCATTTCGAAGCGCAGACGATTGATCGCATCGGACGCATTCGAAAGCAACTCGCGCAAAAAGACCTCGCGGTCCTTGTACAGCGAATGAATTAGGATATGGAGCAGTTGCTTGGTCTCTGCCTTGAAGGTGAATTGTTCGGGTGCTTGGGCGTCTGCCATGGTTGCCTCCTGAAGGAAAGATTTTTTTTCTATCTTAATACGGATTTATAAAAATTATGTAAGAAGAAGTATTTGCGCTGAGTAAATAACCCTCCCCCTTTGACCTCACGGTCGCTTTCAACTTGTTTTCTACCGCAGTTATGCAGCCCACTACGATCGGGGGCGGACATAATGTCCGCCCCCGATCAAATCACCTAACACTCACTATATCCGCAGGCGTAACACTTGCGGCAGCCTTCCTCATTCACTACGGCGGCTTCGCCGCACTCGGGGCACAGATCGCCGATCTTTATCTTGGCAAAGTTACCCTCACCGGAGTCGTGATGTCCGTTATTGCCATTGCCATTGGTCTTGACCTCTTCGATCACCACACCGTCCTTCTCACGCAGGTACTGGTCGAAGATCTGACCGATGCCGTCAGGCAGCGACTTGACACGGTTGGGGCCGAAGCCGAGCGAACGCCCGCCGCCAATGCCGATCAACTGGACGACCACCTCGCGTAAACGTTCCACGGGTGCAATGGGCGAGGCCATGCGCAGGATGTAGGAGATCAAACGTCCGATGGCTTCGGATACCGCGGCGGTCTCGGAACCAGCCTTGGAGGTATTAATGAAGGCTTCGAAGGGCTGGGCCCCGCCGTTCTCATTGATGGTGATAAAGGCCTTGCCAACGGGCGTTTCAATGGTGAAGGTCTTGCCAGTCAGTGCCTTGGGGCGCGGCTTCTTGGTGCCATGCCACATGGTGGGAGCAGATTGGACGGCCGGAGCAGGTGTCGGCGCGGGTTGAGGCGCAGCAGCAACAAAGGGTTCCTTCTTTTCGGCGGTGGCTTTCGTCTCCAGCACCACCTTGTCGCGCGAGCCGGTCACATACACGGTGATGCCCTTGCAGCCGAGTTCCCAGGCCAGCATGTAGGCCGTGGCCACATCCGCTTCAGTGGCGCCTTCAGAGAAGTTAACCGTCTTCGAGAGCGAGTTATCCACAAAGGCCTGCAGCGCGCCTTGCATGCGCACATGCTCGTCGGCGGTAATGTCGCCGGAGACCACGAAGGTATCGCGCACAGCCTGAGGGATCTCAAGGATGTGCTGGCAGGTGCCTTCGTTCATCACCTGCTCCACGATCTCCTGGCGTTTCTCTTCGCCCAGCCCAAGTTTCTTGAGCGCCTCGTCAAAGCGCGGGCTGGCATAGGTCAGTTTGAGGTCCTTGCCGTTGTCGTTGACGTGGCGGATATAAGCCAGCGCGAAGACGGGTTCACAGCCGTAGCCTTCACAGCCCGCCACGGTGGCGATGGTGCCGGTCGGTGCGACGGTGGTCTGAGCGGCGTTGCGGATGCCATGTTCTTTGATGCCCTGCACCACCGCATCCCAGCGGACCTCGGGCCTGCCCCAGTTATTCTGATAGTGCATCAGCGCCTTGGGGGCGGTCCAGGTCATGTTGTCCATGTCGTAAATGGAATTCTGGATCGAGGGGAAAGGTCCGCGCTCCTGGGCCAGTTCAACACTGGTAACCATGGCGTGGTAACGGACGAACTCCATTACCTGCGCGCCGAACTCCTGGCCTTCCTTCGAGCCATAACGCACACCCGCATGGTACATCAGGTCTGCCAGGCCCATGATGCCGAGGCCGATGCGCCGGGCGCGATGAGCGGCTTCCTTCAATTGCAGCACAGCCGGCACATAAGCATTCGCTTCGACCACATCATCGAGGAAGCGGGTGGCGGTCACCACAGACTGGCGCAGGGTCTCCCAATCGACGGCACCGTCGGGCCCGCAATGTTCGTTGAGGTTCACAGAACCGAGGCAGCAGTTCTCATACGGTCCGAGCCATTGCTCGCCGCAGGGGTTGGTCGCTTCGAGCGGATACAGGTGCGGCATGGGGTTGCTGCGGTTGGCAGCATCGAGGAAGAGCACACCCGGCTCGCCGTTGTGGTGCGCCTGTTTGACGATCTTGTTGAACAGTTCGCGCGCATTGACCTTCTTATATGTGTGAATGGTGATGCCCGCGGCTTCGGCCTGATCGAGGGTGCCGTTAAAACCCTTCTGCTTCATCTCTGCCAGGTCAGGGAAGCGCAGTTCCCATTCCTTGTCTTCTTTCACGGCTTGCATGAAGGCATCGGTAATGCCGACGGAGATGTTGAAGTTGGTGATGTGGTTCTCGTTGATCTTGCAGGTGATGAAATCCTCCACATCCGGGTGGTCCACGCGCAGCACGGCCATGTTCGCGCCGCGCCTTGTGCCGCCCTGGGCGATCTCACCGAAGGCATGGTCGTACACGCGCAGGAAACCCACTGGCCCGGTAGCCTGCCCGGCGGAAGTCTGCACCAGTGCGCCGTGCGGGCGCAAACGCGAGAAGGAGAATCCATTTCCGCCGCCCGTCTGCTGGATCAGAGCCGCGTCGCGCAGGGTCTGGAAGATACCCGCGCTGTGACGTCCCATGTCGTCGGTAATGGGCAGGACGAAACAGGCGGCCAACTGCCCCAGCGGAGTCCCGGCACCGGTAAAGGTAGGAGAGTTCGGGAAGAACTTCTTGCTGGAAAGCAGGAGATAGTATTCTTCGGTGCGCTTCTTGACATCCGCGCCCCATTGTTCCTCGACCTTGGCCACATGGTAGGCAACCCGCCAGAACATTTCCTCTACATTTTCGGCAGGTTTGCCATCATCGCCGCGCCGGACGTAACGCTTCATCAAGACCTGGCGGGCGTTATCGGTCAGCTGGGCCTTGGGCAGTCCCTTGGGCATGGGAGGCGTTGGCAGAAGTCCGTTCTTGACAATGGGTTCAACTGATTTTGTTGCCATATGGCACTCTCCTATAAATTTTTTTCAATAAGCCGCCCCTTCGGTAAAAACCCGCCGGGACGACAATATGGACGCATATAAAAAGGCAAAGACACTCCCCCCTTGGGGCGTCTTTGCCCGGGCTTAGTCTTCAAGCAGTTGGTCGATCTCACCGCGGATGGATTGAAGGTCATCCAACCCGAGGTAAACGATGGCATAGCGGATGTAGGCGATCTGATCCACTTCTTTCAGGGTTTCCATAACGAGATCCCCGACCGTGCGGGAGGAGACTTCGGCCTTACCCATTTTCTGCAATTGCGCTTCCACCTGGCCGATCATGCGCTCGATATCCGCCGCTGAAACGGGTCGCTTCACACAGGAAATGCGAATCCCCCGGGCAAGTTTCTCCCGGTCGAACTCTTCGCGCGTCCCGTCCTGTTTAATGAGAAGAGGCGTGGCGAGGATCGGTCGCTCATAACTGCTGAAGCGCTGGCGGCACTTCAGGCATTCGCGGCGGCGGCGGATGCCCCCATGACTGTCATGGGAGGTATCCAAAACCTTCGAGTCGTGATGTTTGCAATACGGACAACGCATCCGAAAAGGTACTCCAGTTGTAGGAAAATATAGAACAAATGTTATAGCCATATATGGGCGTTTCTGCACTGCATCCCCGTACATATGGTCAAAGTGTTCGGCATTTTAGCATCTTACCTAATCAATTGCAAGAGGAAAAATGGGTGATAAATCTTAAAATATCGTTACGTTTTTCCCCAATTGTTTCCAGATTGTTGCGAAGGTTCAAATAAAAGATCAAGCAATCTCCGCATCGTGAGACCGCTTGATCCTGCCTGCATTCTTTATCGCATTCGCATCACAAGCCTCGCAGAAAGTTCATCACATGCGGGTTAAGGTCCTGCGGATGGCATTGATGCGGCACATGTCCGCAGATCGGGAATGTATGCTGCCCTTTAAGGTTGGGTAACATCTTCGCAAGCCTCGGGAAGGAATCGGGGGCCAGGGTCTGGTCACGCCCACCCCACAGCAGCAAAGTCGGCTGGGTAATGTGGGACAGGTCCAGGGTCGAGGATGGAAGCGTGCGCGGGATGTTATAGATCCCGGAGGAAGCGCGCTTGTAATCCAACGCGGTCTGATATCGGATATGCTCCGGCAGACTGTGCGACTCGCGTTGCCCGACCGAGGTCGAGAGGCTGGTCATATCCACCAGCAGGCGGAAGAGGCGGTATGGGGTTTTTTCGATCAACGTGGTATTGACCAATTGATAATGGAACATCTTGCGAAGAATGGGCGGCAATTGAGCCAGTTCGTAGAATGGATTGATCAACACCAGCCCGCGCACGCGTTCCGGGTGGCGCAGTGCATACATCAATGACAATCCACCGCCGAGAGAATGCCCTATTAA
>DAOQBX010000101.1:0-6171 GCA_035340155.1 Anaerolineales bacterium
GTTGTTGAGGGCATCGTGCAGAACGACGGATGAAGAAAGATCGTTCTCTAAAATATAAGCCTGGACGGCTTTGGCATGGTCAGGTTCAGCGGTCAGCCCGCCGATCACGTCGACTCGGTAATTGGCGATCGGTAGTTGGGTTATGGCCTTTAGAAGTGTGAAAAGCCCTTTGCGTTCGATGACGTTTCCGAGGAATAGGATCTTTAGTTCCTTCCTATTCATTCTTTCCTGAATTTCCCCTTCTGTTATTGCTTCTCCGAACCGGTCGGTCGGTGGAAAGGCCACCACATTCGGCAGATTGTTCCCGACCAACAAATTGACCACGTCTCTGGTTGTCTCTGAATTGAATATGAAACCGTCCACGCTTTGCAGGTATTTTTTTTCGACCACGCGATAAAGATCGTTCTGCCACTTGGGCCTTGCCTCGGAACAGCGCAAATGATGGACAAGGCTGATCACCGGGTAAGGATGTGGCTTGCGGTTCGCACGGACCAACGATGGGTGGTTGAGTTCATCCTCGATCACAAGATCCAGACCGGGTGGTAACTTGAAGGTGAAGTTATCGCCCAGGTGCGCGGTGTAATTCCGCCACGGAAGCGAGATGATCTCCACTGTATCGCCCTGCGCGCGCAAATACTCCACCAGCATGCGGTCGTACATATAACCGCCGCTGAGCGTATCGAGCGAGCCGTAGATGAGAAAACCCAGTTTCATACTAGCGAACTATTTGATACGCCGCCCACGCGTTGGCATGTTCCCACAACACCACTTTCAGTTTGGTGATGTTCTTCGCAGCAATACGGCTGCTCAAGGAGGTGGCAAGGATGCGCGCAAAATGTTCAATGGATGGATTCAAACCGGCAAATTCCGGTTTGTCGTTGAGCATCTGTTCCTTGTAATATGCAACGATCTCGTCGAGATGCTTTTCCACATCTACGATGTCCACGAGGTATCCATGCTGGTCGAGAGTATCGCCCTTGAGTTGCAGTTCGAGGGTGTAATGATGTGAGTTGGGGAAATTTTCCGGTCCCCAATCTCCGCCGATCAAAAAATGCTGCGCAATGAATTCCCGTCTGACTCCCAATGTATACATAGAAGGCTCCTGAGTTAGTTTTTTACAGCCCGCATCACTAGTTGAGCGGTTTCCCTGACGATGGGCATGGTGAAGTTGAAAGCATTGACACGTGTGCAATAGTCCAGGTCGGATTTTGGGAATTGCGGATGACCTGCCAGATGCAGGACGGCGTCTCGTGCCGCATAGACCCTGTGGATATAGTCTTGAGTTTCCACTGGCCGGCCTTTGAAAAGACCTTCCAATAATTCGGCACAAGCCATGTCTTCAGCATTATCCACTCCACCGGTGATCACAAAGGTCAGCTCATCCGGCTTGAGATTGCTCACGGCTTGGACCGTCGCCTGCGCCACAACAAAACTGGTTGCAAACATCACCTCCGCATGGACGCTGCGTACTGCACCTTGTGTACCTGCTCCGGTGCGTTGGATTAAAGAAAGACCATTTAGTTCCTGTTCAAGGATAAGGGTGGGCGAGTTTCCGAAGTCGAAACCTTCTGGTGGAATTCCGCCCACTTCACCAAAGGCCCTGGAGTTTGGAATTTCTTTCCGCAGCATCAATGCCTCTTCCACGGTGCCAACCAGTCGAATCTCGGCAGCGCCGCGTGAAAAGGCATACGCTGCAGTAGAGAATGCCCGCAGCACATCAATGATGAGGACAATGCCTGTAGCAGTATGGCAATCATCGAGGGTGGTGTACCTCATACATCCCCAGACGTCTAGGAATAATTAAACACAGTCTGTATTGCTTCCTGCGGATGCTCATCCAGCAGGTAATAGGCCTTTGCCGCATCCTCAATGGTGAACCTATGCGTGATCCACTTGACTGGTTGAATGCGCTCCAGAGCCTGCCAGGCCACCTCAAAGCGGCGGGATTTGTCCCAGCGGCCGCTCAACTCTGGTGAAATGGTGCTGACTTGCGACGAGATGAGGCGAATCCGAGAGCGATGGAAAGTTCCGCCCAGATCGATCTCCGCGCGCTTCTGCCCGTACCATGATCCGATAATGATTCTGCCGCTAAAGGCCGTATGTTCGATGGCTGTGTTCAATGCGGAAGGTGAGCCGGTGAGTTCATAAGCAAGGTCAAAGGAGTCAACGTTCGAAAGCCGCAGATCATCAGGGCTCAAGTTGCTAGCCTTAGATTTTTGGCCTTCGGCCTGCAGTGCTTGTCTTCGCAATTCGATTCCATCCACAACATATAAACTTTCCAGTGGAAACTCGCTAAGCAGAGACGCGGTCAACAAACCCACCACGCCCTGGCCAAGGACCAGCACACGTTCGCCTAAAATTGGCGCGCCGTCCTGTACAAGGTTGACCGCTGTTTCCATGTTTGGCAGGAAACATGCATTTTCTGGTGCGAGAGATTTAGGGATTGGAATAAGAAATGAAGGATGAGCAATGAATGCTGAAGTATGCGGCTGAAAGGAAAAGACCAACCGATCCTTCCAGGATGAATCCACTTGTTTGCCAAGTTCGCGCACAACCCCAACGCAGGCATATCCATAAGCCAGCGGATAGTTCAACGCGCTGCTGACCACATCATGGGCATCCTTTAATTGGGGGAATTGACCGCCATACACGAGCATTTCCGTCCCGGCGCTGATGGCGGAGCAGAGAGTTTCTACAAGTACTTCATCCTCTCCAGGGGTCGGGAGGGGAGTGCTGCGAACTTCCACCTGTTTTGGCGCAGTGAAGAAGAGAGTCTTTGCCGATTTCATGCCGCGAGTTTAACATAGAATTCCGGCCCATTCCCTGCCAGCGGATAAAAAAACGGCAATCCCTTTGGGACTGCCGTTGTATTCCAAACCTTCTATTTTCCTTCCGGTGCAGGCGGAAAACTTTGTGCGCCGCGCCGAAACTCATAGTGTTGGATGATCGTCTCGATCAGTTGCTTCTGTTGAGGAGTGATCTCTTTGAACTCAAACCCGATATTGTAGAACTGCGGGCTGAGATCCGGTTCACACCACGCCACACGAGAAGACAGGCTCATACGCGTGGCTCTCACGTCCGGTAGTTCGGGGATGTCAATTCCGATGGTGATACTGGTATCTGGTTGGATGGACTTCTCGCAGATGGCCATGGCTCCCTGCAAACTCAAGTCGCCCAGGTAGCCGATCAGAACCCCGTCAAATAGATCAAAAACCTGAGTATAAGCCACGAGATTCTTTCTTTCTTGTTTACGACGTTCTTTCATCTAACTCCTTATAGAATTCAAGTTTATAGTTAATTACATTGTTAATCCATTGCTGTTTTGTGGTAAAACTGCGCCCATGCGTTGGATATATCTTTCCCCTCATTTGGATGACGCGGTCCTCTCCGCTGGCGGTTGGATCTACGATCAGGTTCAGGCTGGGAACCCGGTAGAAATTTGGACAACCATGTGCGGTTACCCGCCGGAAGCGGAATTTTCCATGTTTGCCCAGATGCTGCACCAGCGCTGGGGCGTGTCTACGGCGGAGGAGTGTATAAGTCTACGGCGGCGGGAGGATATCAGCGCAGCCGGCATGCTCGGCGCCAGCACCCGGCATTTTGATTTTTTTGATTGTATCTACCGCGCCGATTCGAAAGGGGAATGGCTGTACCCTGGCGGCGTCTTTGCAGAGCCTCACCCCAATGAGTCGGATCTGCCCTCTCGTATTGCTCAAGCAGTATCCGCCCGCCTCAAACCAGACGATCAACTGATCTGCCAATTTGGCATTGGCAAACACGTGGACCATGTCGTCGCCCGCCGCGCTTTTGAACTGCTTGGCCGCCCCCTGACTTATGTAGCCGATATTCCCTATCTCTTCAACAACCCAGATCATCTCGCCCCGAACACGGCTGGGATGATGGAAAAGGTCGAAACGGTCAGCGAGGCAGGCCTGAGTCTGTGGCCCGAAGCGATTTTGGCCTATAAATCCCAAATTTCCTCACTTTTTGATGGTCCAGAGCAGGTTAGAGAGCAAATCAGCGGATATTGCTCCAAAAATGGCGGATTGCGATTTTGGAATGCTCCAGACAAATTTTCGTAATATTTGGGTAATACATTTGGGGCTTGAATCTGCCTCTGAATCATGATATAGTATGCGCGATTTTCCGGAATAGCACCGGAAATTTTTATCTCATTGCATCTCGGTAAGGGATGCAAAATTCTATTTAGCAGGACGATACCATGCCAACCAATTTCCTTACCAAAGAGGGTTTTGAAAAACTTCAGGAGGAACTCGAACACCTGCGCACGACCAAGCGCCAGGAAGTCGCTGAGCGCTTGCACGAAGCGATGGAGGGTGGAGAGTTGATCGAGAACGCCGAATACGAGGCCGCCAAGAACGAGCAGGCTTTCGTGGAAGGCCGTATCCAGGAACTGGAACTTCTGCTGGCTACTGCGCAGATCATCGAAGAGAGTAATGGCAAGAGCAAGAAAGCCGATGCGATTCAAGTCGGGGCCAAGGTCACCATCAAGGAAGGCAACTACGACCCTGAAACTTTTGTGATCGTTGGCGCGGCGGAAGCCAACCCGCGCGAAGGAAAGATCTCCAACGAATCGCCCATCGGCAAGGCCATCATTGGTCACAAGGCTGGTGAAGTGGTGAAAGTGGAAACTCCCGGCGGCACCTACAACGTCAAGATCATCAAGATCAGCTGAAAGACAGGACGCGACCCTTTGCCCCGCGTGCCTGAATTTTAGGTTGCGGGGCTTTTTTTATTACCTCCCCTCTCAACCCTTGCTTTTGCGAGGGAGTAAGGAACATCATGGCAGAATACAACTCGATCGAAAAAATCCGTTTGCAAAAAGTTGAAGAACTTCGCGCTGAAGGCGTGGAGCCCTACCCGACCCGCGCCACACGCACGCATACCAACGTGCAGGCCATGGCAGAGTTCGAGGCGGCGGAATCGGAAAGCCGTGAGGTCAAAGCTACCCTGGCAGGGCGTCTGCGCTCAATGCGACCCAAGGGCAAACTGGCCTTTGCGCACATCGAGGATGGATCCGGCAAGATCCAATTGTTCTTCCGCGTCAACGAAGTGGGGGAGGATCGCCTGGCCTTCTTCAACAAGATGTTCGACCTGGGCGACTTCATCGAAGCGACCGGGGTAATGATGCGCACCAAAGCCGGGGAAGTTTCGCTTCATGTCCACGACTTTAAACTGCTCGCCAAATCCATTACTCCTCTCCCCGCTGATAAAGATGTGACCCAGGAAGACGGCACGGTCGTACGCTATGCCTCGCTCGATGATCCCGAACTCCGTGCCCGCCAGCGCTACGCAGACCTAGCTGCCAACCCCGATGTGCGCGAAACCTTCCGCAAACGAGCCAGGGTGGTCAAATCGCTGCGCGAGTTTTTGGATGGTCACGATTTCCTGGAAGTGGAGACGCCCATCCTGCAACCCTTGTATGGCGGCGCGGCGGCACGCCCGTTCATTACCCATCACAACGAACTTGACCAGGATATGTACCTGCGCATTTCCTTTGAACTTTATCTCAAACGATTGCTGGTTGGCAATCTCGAGCGCGTCTACGAGATCGGCCGTGATTTTCGCAATGAAGGCGTGTCATTTAAGCATAACCCTGAATTCACTCAGTTGGAATTCTACTGGGCCTACGCGGATTATTTGCAGGTGATGGAACTCACCGAGCAGATGGTGGCCTACACCGCTGAGAAGGTGACCGGCTCCACCAGGGTCAAGTTCGGTGAGCATGAGTTGGAATTCAAGCCGCCGTGGAAGCGCGTAGAAATGCGCGTGGGCATTCTCGAAACCAGCGGCATTGACATTGCCGAGCATAGAACGGCTGAGGTGTTGCTAAAGGCCATTAACGAGAAACTTCCCAAGGCGGCGCCAGATCCGAGATCTACGCGTGGCAAACTGATCGATTTCCTCGTCAGCGAATATCTTGAGCCGACGCTGATCCAGCCGACTTTCCTTTACAACTACCCGCGCGATATTTCGCCGCTGGCAAAATCCATGCCCGGCGACCCGCTCACGGTGGAGCGCTTCGAAGGCTATGTGGCCGGCTTTGAGTTGTGCAACGCCTTCACCGAGTTGAACGATCCGCTCGATCAGGAACAGCGATTCTTGGAAATGGGACGCGACTACGCCGACGGCGATGAAGAAAAACAGCCG
>DAOQBX010000102.1:0-6165 GCA_035340155.1 Anaerolineales bacterium
TTTATAACCTGTGGGATCAGGAAGGGTTTGTCAGTTTTATGAGCGTCCCTTTGATCGCGCGCGGCGAAGTCAAAGGGGTGTTGGAAGTCTACAGTCGTGCGCCATTAAACCCGACCAACGAATGGCTGGACTTTTTAGAAACCCTTGCCGGTCAGGCAGCGATCACCATTGATAATGCCAATATGTTCGATAACATCCAGCGCGTGAATATGGAATTGGCCATAGCGAATGAAGCCACCATCGAAGGCTGGTCGCGTGCAATGGACCTGCGCGGCAAGGACTTTGAAGGCCATACCACTCGTATAGTGAACCTGACCTTGCGACTTGCAAAAGCCATGCAGGTACGCGACCAGGACTTGCAACATATTCGCCATGGCGCGTTGCTGCATGATATCGGCACTATCTCCATTTCGGATAGCATCCTCCTTAAGAAAGAAAAACTGACTGGTGAAGAATGGAATGAGATCCGCAAGCACCCGGTGAACGCCTATCAATTACTAAACCCTATCCAGCACCTTCGCCCGGCAATGGATATTCCGTATTGTCATCATGAGCAATGGGATGGGTCTGGCTATCCGCGCGGCCTAAAGGGCGAGCAGATCCCGGTCTCTGCCCGTATCTTTGCAGTGGTGGATGTCTGGGATGCGCTTCTCAGCCCGCGGCCCTATCGACCGCCCTGGTCCAGAGAGGATGCGCTGCTTTACATCAAAGAGCAAAGCGGAAAATATTTTGATCCGCAAGTTGTTAGAGCGTTTTTAGAAATGATACAAAGGACCGATGAAACCCCATGACAGACCTGACGATCTCCAGGCGGACCTATCGCCGCTTTCTACTCGCTTCACAAGGACTTTGGCCGGGTCGTCGTTACCGGGGTCTATCTGGCACTGAATCTGCTTTGCGCCAAATGCAGGCGCTGCAACTTGACCCGCTGGTGATGGTGGCTCGCAGCCAGGATATTGCCATGTATGGGCGTGTCCTTGATTACAAACCCGACCTGCTCTATAAAATGGCTTATGGAAAAAGAAAAGCCTTTGATTATGGCGGCTGGTTGATGATGTATCCCATGCATGAGTTCCCCTATTGGCGGCTGCACATGCAGCGCCGCGCCGAGCAGGGTTTGCGTTGGGAGCATTTTGCGCACCCACCCAGGGAACTCGTCAAATTCGTGCTGGGCGAACTGCGTGATAAAGGCCCGCTGGGGAACCGCGATATCGAGGGAGATGCCGTCAAGGCCTGGAGCTACCGTGGGCGCAAGGAAACATCCATCACCCTGTTCTATCTGTGGCTTACCGGCGAAGTCATGATCTCCAACCGCAAGGGGTTTGACCGCATCTATGATCTGCGTGAGCGCGTCCTGCCATCGGAGTTTGATCATGCTGTGCCAATGGACGAGGCCGAAGATTTTCTTGGGAAAAAGATCATCGCCTTTCTGGGATTGGCGCGTGAAAGCACCTGGCGCACAGGCTGGGGTGATTATATTCACCGTAAGGTCACTGCGCACGATGGGAAACAACGTATTGAACAATTGATCGAGCAGGGAGAGGTCTCACGGGTGAGGGTGGAAGGCTTCAAGGAGAATTTCCTCATCCTGAACAGCGACCTGCCCCATCTCTTGGAATTGGAAGCCGGGCGCATTCCCAAAGTATGGAAACCCAAAGGCTCAACCACAGAGGAAGAAGTCACTTTATTGGCACCGCTTGAGATCGTCAGCGCGAGAGGACGCGCCAAACGGGTCTTTGATTTCGATTATGTCTGGGAAGTTTATAAACCCGCACATCAACGCAAGTGGGGTTACTATACCCTGCCTGTTTTATACGGCGATGACCTTGTGGCCAGGCTTGATCCGAAACACGATCGCGCCACCAATACCTTGCAGATCCTGGGGTTCTGGCTGGAGGAGGATACCGTGGTGGATGCGGCTTTCGCCACGGCTCTGGGGCGGGGACTGGCCCGCTTTGCAAAGGTCATTGGCGCTTCGAAGGTGGATATTGGCGCCATGCAACCCGCGCGTTTACGAACTCAAGCCCGCAAAGCGATAAGTTCTGTTCTTGACGAAACTTAAAAAGTGGAAGGTATTGACAAGGTGCTTTTATGAAAGCAGGTATGCGTGATGCCCCTTCAAGGGATGAAATCCTTCATAGCCGTGACCTCCTTCTCGCATTAAGCAGGGCGGCGCGATCTGCTCAACAGGCCCGCACTGCCGAGGATTTTTATCGCGCTGTGGGTGACGAGATTAAATCCATCGGCGGCGAATTTGCGCTGTTGATGCTGGAGGATGACAGGTACTTTTTGGTGTTGGTCTACGCATCCTACTCCCAGAAAACGATCGAGATCAGCAGGGAGGTTGTTGGGGTTGAGATGAAGGGATATCGGTTCGAGGTCCTGCCCGAATCCATTTATGCCCGCAAACTGGCTTCTGGAAATGCGGAATATGTTCATTGGGACAGGAACCATATTGCTGATGCCATGCCGGAGGAATCACGCTTCCTGGCAGACCAGGTGATCTCCATCTTTCATTTTGATAACAGCATCCTGGCTCCATTGCGCGTGGAAGAGGGAACGCTCGGCCTGATGGTGGTAAGTGGCATGTCATTGACCGAAGAGGATGTACCGGCAATGGACTCATTTGCCGGGCAGATCGCGGCTGGAATTCACAACATGCGCTTGATGCAAAAGATCGAGTCCGAACTGACCGCCCGTCGAAAAGCGGAGGAAAGATTGGGCCATAACCGGGACCTGCTTTTGTCGCTGGGTCGCGCCGCTCAGGCGGCATTGCAGGTTCATACCGAAGAGGAGATATTCCGGGTGGTTGGGGAGCAGGTCAAGGCCTTGGGGTTTGAAGCGACCATTCTTGCCATTGGCAGCGACTCGCAGGAGGTGCACTTCAGGTACACCACCCTTTCCAGTCAAACGATTGTTGTCGCAGAGAAACTCGCAGGTGTGAAATCCTTCGGGTTTAAATGGCCGCTCTCGATATTTGATTCGTACCCGGATATTTTGAACAGTGGACGGGCTGTTTTCCTGCCTTTGGCTGGCGAAATATTTACAGAGATCCTGCCAAAAGCGATCCGTGCGTTTGCCGACCGCCTGATTCCCATTCTGGGAATGGAAAAGGGCATTCTGGCACCTTTGCGTGTGGAGGAGGAGATCTACGGCCTGCTGGTCATATTTGGCAGCCCGAACTTGAGCGAAGACGATCTCCCCGCCGTGGATTCTTTCGCCGGACAGGTGGCGATCAGCTTGCGGAACGTCACTTTGCTTCAAAAACTTGAAAGAGAATTGGTGGAGCACAAGCTTGCAAAACAAGCCTTGCAGGAGATCAAGGCAAAGAACGAGGCTTTGTTGGATGCCCTGCCAGATTTGTATTTTGTGCTTAATCTGGATGGCGTCTTTCTGGACTATCATGCGGCCAGGGGGGATGCACTCTTCGCTTCGCCCGAATTTTTCATGGGTAGAAACATTCGGGAGGTGTTGCCTCCCGAGGTGGTAAGCCTATATTTTTCCAAACTGGAGAGCGCCCGGCAGACGGGTAGCGACATGCTGTTCGAGTATTCGTTCGAACTCTCAGACGTTATTCGTTATTTCGAGGCACACTTGGTGGTCTATCAGTCGGATATGGTGCTATGCCTCGTACGCGATATAACAGAACGGAAACAAGCGGAAGAGGCGGCCGAAAAGGCACAGAAGCATTTTAAGGCGCTGATCGAAAATGCCCCGGATGGGATAGCCCTCATTGGTCTTGACGGCAAGATACAGTACGTCAGCCCGTCCGCGATGCGGATGTTTGGGTATCCGGCGGGTGAACCAGTGACCGAAGAGCCGATGGATTTTATCCACCCGGTGGACTCTAGCATTGTTCTCGCGGCTATCAACGAGATGATTCAGAATCCGGAATACAAACCTACGATCCAGTATCGCTATAAACATGCAGACCGATCCTGGCATTGGGTGGAAAGCACCTTTAGCAACCTGCTGATGGAACCCAGTGTGCAGGCCATCGTCATTAATTTCCGCGACATTACCGAGCGCAAGCAGGCTGAAAACGCGTTGATCGAAAGCGAAAGAAAATTTCACGGAATGATCTCCAGATCTGCCGATGGGATTTCCCTGACAGATGAACATGGGCGGATCATTGAATTCAACGATGCCATTGAACAAATCACCGGGCTGGACCGCAGCCAGGTGATGGGAATGTACGCATGGGACCTTCAACATAAAATAACGCCTGAGCGCATGAGAACGGATGAAATTTATGAGTCGACCAGGCTGACGATCCAATCTGCCTTGGAGACCGGGCAGGCGGATTCCTTTCATAAGATCGTCGATGCCGTCTTTCAGCGGACGGACGGCAATTTGTGTAACATCCAATTACGCGTTTTTTCCATACGCACTGAAAAAGGCTGGCGGTTGGGGAATATCGCCCGCGACGTGACCGATCAAAAACAGGCGGAAGCAGCTCTGGCTGCCTCTGAGGCTGAGATGCGGGCCTTGCTCGCGGCTATGCGGGATACGGTTCTGGTCATCGACCGGAATGGATTCTATCGCCGGGTCGGACCGACCAACCCTGAACGATATTACATCCCTCCGGAGCAAGTGATCGGGAAGCATCTGTCGGACTTTTTCCCCTTGGAGGAAGCCGATACATTCCTCGACATCATTCGGCAGGTTCTGGAATTGCGGGAAACCCGACAGATCGAGTATCAGATTCTACTCGCTGGGGAATCACCTTGGTTCGAGTCTTCCATTTCACCCATGGGAGAAGATGACACTCTTTGGGTGGCGCGCGACATCACCGATCGGAAAAAAATAGAGGTGATATTACACCTGCAAGGGGCGGCATTGGATGCCGCAGCCAATTCGATCGTTATTACCGACCGAAAAGGGTTTATCCAGTGGGCGAACCCGGCTTTTGAGACCCTGACAGGCTTCAGCCACGCGGATGTCCTTGGAAAAAATCCCCGCGAACTGGTCAAGTCTGGTATGCAAGGCGTTGAGTTCTATCAAGACATGTGGAACCAGATCACCTCAGGAGAGGTTTGGCATAACGAGCTGGTAAATCGCCGTAAGGATGGCAGTTTATATTATGAGGAAATGACCATCACCCCTTTGCGTGATAAAAGCGGCGAGATCGATCACTTTATTGCCGTCAAACAGGATGTGACGGAACGGAAGAAGGCCGAGGATATCCAGCACCGGCAGTTCGAAAACCTTAATGCCCTTTACGGTCTGACGGCATTGTTGGGGCAATCTACCGGAATAGACGAGGTCTATCGTGCCGCGCTCGACAGTCTGCAGCATACGTTGAAAATGGACCGTGCTTCGATCCTTCTATTTGATGAAGATGGCGTCATGCGTTTCAAGGCCTGGCGCGGACTTTCGGAGACTTACCGGACCTCCACTGAGGGACATTCTCCCTGGAGGCGGGATACCGTGGATCCGCAGCCCCTGCTTGTAGAGGATGTGGCGACAGACCCCTCCATCGAATCGTTGCGGCCCATTATTCTTGCAGAAGGCATCCATGCCCTGGCTTTTATCCCGCTTATACATCAGGATGGGCTGCTGGGAAAATTTATGTTGTACAGGGATGCGCCTCATGTTTTTAACGATGCAGAAATACAGATGGCACAGACCATTGCCGGACATGTGGTGATTGCAATTGTCCGCCAGCGCTCTGAAAGAGAACTGATGGAGAGCGAGCGCCATTACCGCTTACTGGCCGAGCGGATGGCGGATGTGGTCTGGGTGGTCGATCTTAAGACCCTAAAGTTCAAATACATCAGCCCATCTGTGACCAGGCTGATCGGATACTCTGTGGAAGAGGTGCAGGCCCTGGCCCTTGAAGACTTTATCGAAGCGGAGACATTAGCGCGAATGATTAATGGAACCCCCGCCCGGGTGCGCGATTTTAAGGCGGGCGATCCCTCTGCCATTATGAAATCGGAACTGATCAATCACCTTGGCAAGGATGGCAGCCTTGTTTACACGGAAGCAATGACAACCTTTGTGCTCAATGAAAAGAACGAGATCGAGGTCATTGGTGTTTCACGCGACGTCACCGAACGCAAGCTGGCCGATGATGAATTGCGCATGTTGAATCAATCCCTTGAAATGACCAACGAGGAACTCCACCAACGGTTCATACATGAGCAGGTGCTGGCTCGCACA
>DAOQBX010000103.1:0-6137 GCA_035340155.1 Anaerolineales bacterium
CGAATTCACCGTCATTTTCCATGACGAGGTGTACGCCGTTCAGGCCTTCTCGCAATTCTATGAAGATCCGGCGTTGGCCCATGCTCTCTCGATCGTCAAAGACGGTTTTGCGATCAACTACGGAACTGGCGGCATTGGCTCAGAGATCATTGCCAATCGTCTAGGCGTAGGGCCTATGGCGAACTGCGTCGAATGTAAATACGAGGAATTCTTCCTGACCGCCCTCGCAGTGGGCGACCCGGCCATGATCGTGGACACTCCCGCCAATCTCACCGTGGATCCGGTCACCTTGCTCCCTAACGGGGAACGCGCGACCAAGGCGCTCTACCCGGATGATCCTTCCAACGTTCATCATTCCTACATGAACGACCATATCAAGTTCCGCCAACTGCATGCCGGGCCGAAGGAACATCATATCTTCCACCTACACGCACATCAGTGGCAATACAACTGGAACGACCCCAACTCCAATTACCTGGATAGTCAAGGTATCGGACCCGGTTCTGGGTTCACCTACGAGATCGCTTATGGCGGCTCCGGCAACCGCAACAAGGCCCCCGGCGATTCCATCTTCCACTGCCACTTCTACCCGCACTTCGCAATGGGCATGTGGGAACTATGGCGCACTCACGATACCTTTGAGTTGGGCACCGAACTGAGTGCGAATGGCGTTCCGGTGGAACACGCACGCGCTCTGCCCGATGGAGAGATCCTCGCAGGGACTCCCATCCCCGGCATCGTGCCGCTCCCAAGCGTCGCCCCGATCATGCCGAACCAGGGACGCCCGGTCAAGGTTATGGCGCCCATGCCCGATTCGAAGGCCGCAGTTGTGGCTTTTGATGGCAATGGCGACGGTATTTTAGACTCCAGCCAATATGACCTAGACTCGAACGGTGTAGCCGACCTCGTGGATGGTTTCAACGTTGTGCCCGATTCAAATCCTGGCTTCCCCTTCTACATGCCGGGCGTTGCGGGTCATCGTCCCCCCACCCCCGCCTTGGACATTGTCTATGACGGTGGTTTGCCCCGTCACATTATCACCGGCGGACAACAAGTGGGTGTGACCCATGAGCAGTACCAGACGCGCCTCGACTTTAACAAGGAGCTGCTCAACGTTGGATATCTTCCCATCCCCGAAACCGGGACCCCGGCAGAAGTGGTGGCAATGCAGTATCACGAAGCGCTGTGGCACGAATCCTACCTGCCCGATGGTACGCCGGTAAATCCGGCCAACCCGATCCTCGCCATGAGTGGCCGCCCCATTGAAGGCTTCGAGACCAACGGCCTGCCTCCGCAACCCGGGGCCCCCTTCGCTGATCCCTGCCGCGTGGACCCGACCGCAGCCAATGGCTGGGCTGTTGGCGCTGTGGCACAGAACAAGATCTATAAAGGCGTCAACATTCAGATCGACCTGACCATGAACAAGGTTGGCGGGCACTTCCCGCAGCAACGCATCCTCACCTTGTGGGACGATGCCCAACCCGTAATTGCCGGTACCAAGGCACCCGAGCCGCTGGTCATGCGCCTCAATGCCGGGGACTGCGCCAGCTATTGGCACGCCAACCTCGTCCCGAACGTATACGAGTTGGATGATTATCAGGTCCGCACCCCCACCGACATCATCGGCCAGCATATTCACCTCGTCAAGTTCGATGTGACCTCCTCCGACGGTTCCGCGAACGGCTTTAACTACGAAGACGGCACACTCAGCCCGATGGAAGTACAGGAGCGCATCCATGCCATCACCGCGAACGGATGCAGCAATTTCGAATGTCCGCAGGCTGAAGTCCATCCCTTCTTTGGGGCAGGGCCGGATCATAACGGCGACGGCGTCGGTGACTGGGTCGGTGCGCGCACCACAGTGCAACGCTGGTATGCCGATGCGATGTTGAACTCTTCCTGGGATAACGGCCTGGGTACGGTCTTCACGCACGACCACTATGGTCCTTCCACTCACCAACAAGTCGGCCTTTACGCCACAGTGTTGATCGAACCCACCGGCGCCCAATACCGCGACCCTGAAAGCGGCAAGATGATGGGCACTCGCCATGATGGCGGCCCCACTTCCTGGCGCGCGGATATTATCAACATCTATGACTCGACCGGCCGGGATATGAGCCACCGCGAGTTCTACTTTGAATTCGCAGACTTCCAGCACGCCTACCTCAAGGGCGGCGGAGATCGCACCATGGTGGACAATGGCGATGGAGTATCCATACCCTCTTATGCCGACTTCCCGAACGCGATCAATCCCTCGTTCAGGGTCCAGCCACCGCCGGGGTATGAAGCATCGCTGGTTTACTTCCCACCCATCTGCCCTGACGGTTCACCGCGCCCGTGCCCTGAAGCCATTTCAGGCGATGATCCTGGCACGTATGTAGTCAACTATCGCAATGAACCCATCGCCGAGCGCGTATACGACCCGGCTACAAAGAAACAGGCGGCTGGGCAGGCCGGTGATCTGGCTTATGCGTTCTCGTCGCTGATCACCCGCGCCATCCCGGAACTCAACCTGCCCTTCAATGCCTATCCGCCTCTCACGCAGGGAGTCGATCCAAGTGATCCGGCCACACCGCTCCTGCGCGTGTACATGGGCGACAAGGTTCGGCTACGTGTTCAAGTCGGCGCGCATGAAGAAGAACATAACTTCATGATCCACGGCCTCAAGTGGAAGAAGGAACCACTGACCGGTAACTCCGGCTGGAAGGATGCCGAGTTCATGGGCATCTCTGAATATGCCATCATGGAAATGCCGATCCTGCCGGACATTGGACCGGGCACTCCACAAAAGACCGATTATCTCTACACTATGGGCGCGCAGGTGGAGGATTACTGGAACGGTATCTGGGGCATCATGCGCTCCTACAACAAGTTCCGGTCTGACCTGAAGCCATTGCCCAACAATCCGATCGGAACCGACCCGCTCGTCTTCACCAATGAAGCGGACTTCAAAAAGGTCTGTCCCATCGATTCGCCAATGGTCAACATCAAGGTGACGGCGGTACGCGCGGCAGATATATTGCCAGGCGGTACACTGGTCTATAATGACCGCAGTACAACGGTGTTTGGCCCGGTGGCATACGATCCCATCACCGGCGAGCCCATTCAGTTCGGGCCGGTTGGTCAGGGCCCGCTGCACGACCCCAGCGCATTGATGTATGTGCGTAACGAAGATCTGGTGTTGAACGCCATGGGCAAGCCGGTCGGTTTGAAACCCGGCGTACCGGTCGAGCCGCTCATTCTGCGAGCCCGCGCAGGCGACTGTATCAAACTCCAGTTGACCAATGCCCTGCCTGCCAGCCTGACATGGACGGGTCCAGATGGAAGCGTTTACCCGGACATGCCCGGCTTCAGCACCCTGCCTTCCATCGTTCACAAAAGTTTTGTGAACAGCCCCGAATTCGGCAATGGCTTGATCACCTTCAATGCCAACGACCTGACTCCCTCCAGCGCGGTTGGCCTGCACCCGCAATTGGTCAGTTATAACGTTCGCGAGGCCGATGGCTTCGCAGCAGGCCGCAACTCCCTTGATTCGGTAGTCCTGCCCGGTGAAAAGAAGACCTATACCTGGTATGCCGGCGATATCGACATGGTTCCTGATACAACCACTGCCGCCATCAATGATTACAAACTTGTCGCGACACCGGTTGAGTTCGGCGCCACAGGCTTGCTGCCCGCAGACCGCATCAAGGGTTCGAACAAGGGTCTGGTCGGCGCGTTGATCGTCGAGCCGCTTGGCTCCACCTGGGTGGAAGATCCCGCTTCGCGCGCAGCAGCCACCGTGACCAAGGCCGACGGCTCGCAGTTCCGCGAGTTCGTGACCATCATTCAGAACGATATCAACTTCCGCTACGCGGGCAACAGTTCGGCCTGCCAGCCTTCGGTATCCAACCTGTTCTGCGCGGTCCATAGTATCGCCTCCGAAGGCGGCTTCACACCGGAAGATCCGCAAGACTCTGCGCAAAAGGCGATCAACTATGGAGCCGACCCGATGTGGTTCCGTCTGGGCGTTGCCCCTGAGACTCCGTTCGAAAGCCTGAACGACAGGACCGACCTTCACAGCGCCTTCTCCAACTCGCTGGTGGGAGGCGATCCTCAAACCGCCGTATATTGGGTCAGCCCCTATGGGCCGGATCAAGTCCGTATGCGTGTTGTCGCCCCCGGCGGTCATGCCCGCGGCATTGTCTACACCCTCGACGGGCACTCATGGCAGCGTTCGCCTTACATCAAGAACTCGACCGAGATCGGCGAAAACAACACTGCATGGTGGGCGGGCAGCCAGGAAGGTATTGGCGCCGGGAGCATCTTTGACATGGTGGTTTCCACCCGCAGCGACCCCAGCGGCGATTACCTCTTCCGTGACTTCGCCTCCTTTGGAAGTTATCAAGGCCTGTGGGGCATCATGCGCAAGGATGTCAGCGAGCCGATGGCCAAAGCGGATATCTTCACCACAGCAAAGAACACGATCAGAAATGTGGCTGTCCCCGGCGTTCTGAAGAATGACGTGGATCTGGATGGCGATACGTTCACAGCCCAATTGACCAGCGGAACAAGAACAACCGCTGGAGGTACCATTGCCCTTAACGCCAACGGCTCTTTCAAGTACACGCCGCCTTCCAACTTCACAGGAACAGACACCTTCCAGTACAAGGTCTGCCCAACATGCAGCCCGACGACGGTCAGCATCAATGTGGGCAAGGCACCGGTTGCAGCGTTGGATTCGTACTCGATTTTGGCTGGTACTCCATCCCTGACGCTTCCGGCACCCGGCCTGCTCTCCAACGACAAGGACCCCGATGGCGACCCGTTCATTATCGGCGAGGTCAATGGCAGCAACCTCAATGTGGGCCGCCAAGTTGCCCTGGCATCCGGTTCTACCCTGATGATCAATGAAGACGGCTCCATGATCTACGAACCCGCTGTCGGCTTTGCCGGAAAAGACACTTTCACATACGCCATCTGTGAAAACATCGCAGGCGGAGTTTGTAGCAACGTGGTTACGAACACCATCAAGATCAATGCAGCGCCGACAGCCGCCGCAGACTCATTCACAGCCAAGAAGAACACCAAGCTGACAATCGCCAAGCCGGGCGTGATGGTTAACGATCTTGACCTCAACCTCGATACCCTTAAAGCCGTCCTGGTCACCAATCCAAACAGCGGCACCCTGACTTTAAAAACCGATGGTTCCTTCGCTTACACTCCCGCCAAGAACTTCATCGGAACGGTCGTCTTCACTTACAAGGTTTGTGAAACCGCTACGACCGATCTGCTCTGCAGTAATATTGTGACGGCGACCATCACGGTCAAGTAGGGCTCAACTTCCAAACGCATCATAGGCGTTTGCGAATTCAAAATATAATATCGGTCGGGTGTGATCCATGGGATTGCACCCGACCCGGTATTTCAACTACCGGCAGTGATTCTTCTCCCAACAGAAAATCAAGGCAGTTTGGTAAACCATGAAAAAATCCCAAATCTTTATTTGCATAGTAGCCGCCCTCATCCTTGTGGCTTGCGGCGGAACACCTTCGCAAGCCACAGCCACCGCAGACGGCGGCCACAACATGGCCAGCATGTTTCCCGAGGTCGAAACGATCTACGAAACTTATGAACAGGATGGCGTTCAGGTGGAATTCAATGTCAAAGCGGAGGATGCCTTCCTCGGTAACGCCGAAGTTGCGCAGGGAGCCTATGCCACAGTGCGCTTCCGTATCACCGACACAGCCACCGGCAACCCGCTGGCAGACCTGCGTCCCGCTGCATGGATGGATCTCGTAGCGGATAGTTCATCCGCCGACGAACAGGTCTGTCAGGAGCGGGTGGATGGATACCTGAAGGGTCAGGTCAGCAATCGTCCCCTGGTGGACTTGAACAGTTTCTTCATCCTTGCCATGAACTCCGGCAACTCGATCTCCGTCATTGATCCGTTAGTCCAGGTGGGTGGCGTCACGCAGCTCTACACCACCCTGCTCTTGGAAAGCCCCGGCGAAGACTGGGTTGCCAGCGCCGATGGAAACATACTCTATGTCAGCCTGCCAAAGGAAGGCAAAGTGGCGGTGGCAGATCTGCAATCCTTTCGGGTGACCGCACGAGTGCCTTCGGGAGATATCCCCGTACGGCTGGCCCTACAGCCT
>DAOQBX010000104.1:0-6083 GCA_035340155.1 Anaerolineales bacterium
TCCATGACTTTATCAAAGACTTCCCTGCGAATACCCTCTTTCATTTAATATCTCTTTCGCCCCTGCCCGGTCACATGGTGCTGACCATGAGTTTGAACGTGAGTTACCTGATCCTCGAACAGCGCCTCGGCGGCAAGATCGAAGGACGCTTCACCGAGCGCGCCCTGACCGAGATCGATCAATCGCTTCTGCGCGGATTGGTGGAACACATGCTCGGCGATATGAAGGGCGCCTGGAGTAAAGTGGTCTCCCTCGAACCTTCGCTGGAAGACAGCACCATTAACCAGCATTGGGTACAGATGATGATGGGCAACGAACGCGTCCTACTCCTGACCATCGAAATCAACATCCAGGGTGTCACCGGGACGATGAGCATCTTCATCCCCTTCAATACGCTGAAGCCCATCACAGATGTGCTCAACCCTCACATCTGGATCGCCGGACGTAAAGAGCACCAACAAGACCCCGTTGCACGCCAGATGGCAATGCAGACCATGCTAAAAGCAGTCATCCCGGTCACGGTATTGTTGGGGACAGCGGAACTGAAAATGAGAGACCTGATGAGCCTTTCCATCGGCGATGTGATCGAGTTGGATACCCGCATTGACCGGCCGCTGGTGGTAAAAGTTGCCAACAAAAAACAATTCCAGGCCCGGGTTGGAAAATCCCGCAAGCAATTGGGAATTCAGATCACAGGCGTATATCGCGAACATGATGACGTTCAGTAAAGTCCCGATAAAGGATTAGAAAATGGAAACTACCACTCAAACCGAAGAAATGCGCGTCAAAACCATGCCGGAAGGCGTTGCCGAAAACCCCGTCAAATCTGATGCAAGCAGCGAAGCGAACATCAATTTATTGATGGATGTATCTCTGCGCGTCACTGTGGAATTGGGGCGTACACGCATGAAACTGGCCCAGATCCTCGAGCTGCAACACGGCTCGGTGGTGGAATTGGATCGTCTGGCAGGCGACCCGGTGGATGTTTTCGTCAACGACCGCATGGTGGCACATGGCGAGGTGGTGGTAGTGGACGATAAATTTGGCGTTCGCATCACAGAGATGATCTCTGCGGCGAACGAAAAGGTGACGATCTAATGGTCGACCTGCCTGCCCTCCTCAAAAAATGGATCGAGAACAGCAGCCCCCGGCAGAAACTTTTCGTTTCACTGCTGGCTTTCAGCCTGCTGGCAACAGGAGCGCTTCTCAGCCTCGGTGACACGAACGTGACGGGTGACCCGCTCACTTCCACACCCTTCTATTATGTGAGCGCCTTTGTGAAGTTGATCGCCGTTCTGCTGCTGATCGTGGGAAGTTCTGTGATCTTCCGAAAATGGTTGCAGCCGGGGATGAGCGGAAGGTCCAACAAGCAAATGCGTCTGGTGGAAACCATCCGTCTTTCGCCAAAACAATCTTTACACCTCGTGGCGGTCGGCGACCAGAAATTGTTGATCGGCGCAACCGACCAAAATGTTTCCCTGATCACCCCCGTCGAAGAGACCCCGCTACCCCTAACGGCAGAGGACTCCCAGGTCCAGCCGGGATTCGATTTTAGTTCCATGATCCGCTCCTTCAATCTCAGCACTCCCCTCGAAGCCGCAAAAGGAAAGGAATAAGCCCCAGCCATGGCCGCAAGTTTAATCCCACAGAAAGTTCAGTTGACGCGCAAAGGTGCGAACCGGGTCAACCGCAAATCCATGACCAGACTGTTGGGTCTCATGCTTTTGATCGTTCTCTTTGGGCTGTTCCTGAGCGGATGCTCGGCCGTCCCCGGCGTTTCGCTGACCGTGGATGGTCAATCCCCGGAACCCAAAGAGGTCACTTCCGGCGTACAGTTGTTGGTTTTGATGACCGTGCTATCCCTGGCGCCTTCAGTGCTGATCCTCGCGACTTCGTTCACCCGGATCGTGATCGTGCTCTCCATGGTGCGCAACGCCATTGGGACACCATCGGTCCCGCCCAACCAGGTGGTGATCGGCCTCTCATTGCTTTTGACTTTCTTCATCATGGCACCGGTCTACAAACAAATGGATGAACAAGCCATCCAGCCTTTCCTTAATAAGGAAATGGACCAGCCCACCGCGATCAAACAGGTCCAGGCGCCGGTGCGCGAATTCATGTTCAAGCAAACGCGAGATAAAGATATTCAATTGTTCATCGATCTCGGCCATGAACAGCAGCCCGCCACCCTGGAAGACATCCCCACTGTTACCCTGTTTCCAGCATTCGTCATCAGCGAATTACGCACAGCCTTCACCATGGGTTTTGTCATCTATATTCCGTTTCTCGTGATCGATCTGGTCGTTTCCAGCATTCTGCTCTCACTGGGCATGATGATGCTGCCTCCTTCACTGGTCTCCCTGCCGTTCAAGCTGCTCCTGTTCGTGATGGTGGATGGCTGGTATTTGCTAGCCAGCAGCCTGGTCATGAGCTTCACCGGCGGTTCATGAGGTTCCCATGACAGAAGCCTATGTACTCACCCTCGGACAAAATGCGATCGTCATGGCGCTGATCCTGGCCGGACCGATCCTGCTCATCAGCCTGGTCCTAGGCAGCCTGGTCAGCCTTGTACAAGCCGCCACCCAGATCAACGAATCGACTTTGATCTTCATCCCAAAACTGATCGGCATCCTGCTTGTATTGCTTCTACTCGGTTCCTGGATGCTCCAGCACGCCATGACCTTTACCCACGCCCTATTCACCAGCCTGCCAGACCTGGTCCATTAATCCGGAGATCCCATGCTGCTCACTGTGGACGAAATCCTCCAATCTATCGCGCGGCTCAAGCCGATGCCTTCCAGCGTTACCCAGATCCTGAGGGAGATCGAAAAGCATGAGGTGACCATCGATAATCTGGTGGGAATGATCGGACTCGACCAGGTGTTGACCGCCCAGGTCCTGCAAATCTCGAACTCCGCCACGTTGGGCTATGCCCGTACCTGCTCCACGCTGCACGAGGCGATCATGCACATCGGCTTGCAGCGACTCAAATCCATTCTGATGACATCCACTGCCACGAGCATGATGGGCCGCAGTTTGCGAGGATACCGGTTGGGAGCCGGGGAGTTATGGCAGCATTCCCTGGTGGTTGGGTCGGTGGCGGAGTGGCTGGCGCAGGCCTTGCACTACCCGGAACCAGAGCAAGCCTACGTTGCCGGACTGCTGCATGATATCGGCAAATTACTGCTGGACCAGTCGGTCTTATGTAATTACTCCGACATCGTTGAATTCGTGGAGCGGTATAAATTACCGCTCTGGCAGGTGGAGGAAAAATTGATCGGCATTGACCATGCCCGGGTCGGCGGGTTGATCGCAGAGCACTGGAACTTCCCGGTGGTGCTGGTGGATGCGATCCGTTTCCATCATGCTCCATCGTTCGCGCGCATCAACCAGCGCCTGCCCGCCATCGTCAACCTGGCAAATTTCTTCACCGAAGAATACCAGATTGCGAACTCGCCTTTGTTATGTTTTGAACTACATCCGGAATCATTGAACATCCTCAAGATCAATACAAACGATATGGAAAAAATAAGAGTACGCATGAAGAACTCTGGCATGTTCCCACATTTTTCAAAAGCAGGATAGAACCATGAAACGAGAAACGCTATCTGTTCTTGTCCTTGAACCCAACGCCCTGCAATGTGATCTCATCAGACTGGCGCTGCTACGCCAAAGCATGAATCCGATCATCTGCGATCAGCCTAACCACCTGCGCGAATGTCTGGCCCAGCACCTGCCGGATGTGCTCCTGATCGACACCTACCTGCCCGGCTCGAACGGGCTGGAATTGATCGGCCAGTTGAACTCGGAGGTACTGAAACGCACAAAGGTCTTTTTCCTCTCCTCAATGGCGTTTCCCGAGATCGTGCAAAAGGCTGCCCGCATCGGTGCCAGTGGCTTCCTGGTCAAACCGCTCAACCCGGACCTGTTAGTGATGCGCATTCAGAAGTGTTTCAACCGGCCTGCCACGCTAACTATGTGATCGCCAATTTATCGAGGAAGTACACAGATCCGGCTCTGCCGGAATTTGTGTTTAAAACAGATTCAATCCGGGGATTCTGCCGTCAATTTTATTTACGCCATCTTTAGCCCTGCTTCACCCTACATTTACGGACATAAACAGGTGGACAAAGTATCATGCCTACAGGTTGATTTTTTGGATACGCTTGTATGACTATTTCTGTTGCTCAGGCGCAATTGTTCTTTCTTGCCTTTACCCGCATCATGGCGGTCATTATCCATGTGCCGGTGCTGGGCGGGCAGAACATCCCTTCGCAGGTCCGCATTGGTTTGGGATTCATCCTGGCCATGGTGTTGATCCCCTGGCAGCCTCTCGCTTCAACGGCAGAAGCGATCGGCAATTTTGCCTATGGCGTTGCCATTGCCAAAGAGATCATGATCGGAACCCTGCTCGGGTATGCGGCCGACCTGGCCTTCGGCGCCATTCAAATGGCGGGAGCGGCCATGGGCATGGGCAGCGGGTTCGAATCCAGTCGTATCTTCAACCCGGCGCTCGGGGAAGCAGGTTCTTCCTTCGACCAGATCTTCGTCATGACCGCCACCATGATCTTCCTGGTGATAGACGGTCATCACCTCTTCCTGATCGCCCTCCAAAACACCTTCGAGATGATCCCTCTCAATGGGCCTTTGCCTTTCAACGGCTTGGAATCCGTACTGCGGGCCACTTCGGGTTTCATCTCATCCGGCATTCACATGGCGATGCCTATCATTGCCGCATTGATTCTGACCGATCTCACACTCGGCCTCTTAGCCCGGGTCGCGCCGCAGGTGCAAGTCTATTTCCTCGGCCTGCCCGTCAAAGTAGTGGTTGCCATGCTCGCCATGGTAATGACCTTCGCCGCTGTCTTTCCGTACCTTGGCACGCTCTTCGAGAACATGGCGGAAAGCATGTTGGTTTTTATCAAGTAACCGGACGCCATGGCAGATAAAACCGAAGCCCCAACCCCCCATCGTCTGGAAGAAGCGCGCGAAGAAGGCCAGGTCGTCCGCAGCCAGGAACTGATCACTGCCGTGGTCATCCTTTCAGGTGCGTACCTGCTGCGAGGACCGGGCAAACAACTAGGGCTTAAGTTTGAAGCGTTAATGACCGAAACCATCACCCAACTCCCGCATGTCGAGATCAGCGTGGAATGGCTGCGCGGCACCTTCTTCACTTTTGGTTCGCATCTATTGCCTACACTGGGTTTGATGCTGTTCATTTTGATGCTGGCCGGTTCGGCCGTCACGCTTGGGCAGACTCAATTCCTATGGGCAGGCAAAAAGATCGGATTTGACTTTAAGCGCGTCAACCCGCTCGAAGGCTTCAAGCGCATCTTCTCCCGCCACGGCCTGATCGAGTTACTGCGATCTTTGCTCAAGCTGGGATGGGTCTCCTGGGTAGCCTACAGTTTTCTGCGCTCAAGGTTTGCCGAACTCGCCTCCCTCACCCAGGTGGATCTGAAAACTTCTGTGGATAGTTTTGTAGAGATCTCAGTCTCCCTCGCCATTCGCGTGGGAGCCATGTACTTTGTGCTGGCCGTGGCCGACTACGCCTACCAACGCTGGGAGTTATACAAGAACCTGCGCATGAGCAAGGACGAGATCAAACAGGAGGTCAAGCGTTCGGAAGGCGACCCAATGTTGAAGAGTCGCATCCGCAGCATGCAGAGGCGCATGGCGCGCGGACGCATGATGGCAAACGTTTCCAAAGCGGCAGTGGTGGTCACCAACCCCACCCACCTGGCCGTGGCCATCGAATATCACGAAGGGATGAAGGCTCCCCGAGTACTCGCCAAGGGACCCTACAAAGTGGCACAGCGCATCGTGCAGATCGCCAAGGAGAACAACATTCCGGTCGTGCAAAACATTCCGCTCGCGCGCGCCATTTACAAGACCATCGAGATCGGGCACGAGATCTCGGCCGACCTGTATCTGGCAATGGCTGAAGTGCTGGCTTATGTGTACAAACTGCGTGGAAAGACGCCCTTCAATTCTCCGAAGCCCAAACCACAATATTCGTAACTGGAATTAGTCAATGACCGCTACCACATCCACCGCCGTTCAGAACCCGATCCTCTCTGCCC
>DAOQBX010000105.1:0-6064 GCA_035340155.1 Anaerolineales bacterium
TCTGCCCCTCGGCTACAGCTTCCGGACGGAAGCTGAAGTGCATCCACACCAGACTCACGCAAGTCGCGCCGTACAACAACATGAAGCAACTGGAACGGATGCCGGTGATATCCACCAGCGCACCGATGGAAGAGAGATGCGCCATGACCGAATCCACGGGAGTGTGCTCGGTATCGAAACGCAGTTTAATTCCATAGCGCCCGACCTTCAGGATATCCACGCCGTTAAGGTGAAAATCTGCGGGCACTTCCCCGGCATAGCGGACCTCAACCAGTTTTGTGGTGAGGTGTTTGCGTTTCAGGTTCGAGACCTTGTCCTCGTACACGATCTGCCCGTGGTTGACGATGATGACGCGCCTGCATAAGGCTTCGAGATCGCCTGCATCATGAGAGGTCAGTAACACGCCCACACCTTCCTCCTGGTTCATGCGGCGAATGGCGTCGCGGATGTGTTGTTTGGCGACCACATCCAGGCCGATGGAAGGCTCATCGAGCAGGATCAACTTCGGGCGGTGTAGAAGCGAGGCAGCCACTTCGCAGCGCATCCTCTGGCCGAGCGAAAGTTTGCGGACGGGCGTCTCCAACAGGTCACGGATCTCAAATGCCTCCGTAAGAAAGTCGATGCGTTTTTTCGTCTCGCGGTCATCGAGTTCGTAGATGCGGCCAAAGAGGGTGAAGGTATCGATGGCGGGCAGGTGATACCAGAGTTGCGGGCGCTGGCCGAAGACCGTGCCAATGTGGAAGGCGAGTTTTTGTCTTTCCTTCCACGGGACGAGGCCGAGCACTTTTGCATCACCCGCGCTGGGATGCAGGATGCCGGTCAACATCTTGATGGTGGTGGATTTGCCTGCGCCGTTCGGCCCGATGAAGCCGAGTAGTTCGCCCGCTTCCATGCGGAACGACAGGCCGCGCACCGCTTCGACGGTACTGTATTCAGGTCTGAAGAGTGCGCGCCACGAGGCGGCCAGCCCGGCGGCTTTGCGCTTGGTCTGGAAAGTCTTTTGGAGTTGGTTTACTTCGATGGCAGTCATGGTGATGTAAAATTAGGAATTCGGTTTCATAGTATTATATAATGCCCGCACTTGAATGACCCATTGAAAATTTTAAAAAGCGCGGGAGGGCATGAACAGGAGATGTATGCGTAAGGTATCCATTTGGCTGGCTCTGGCCATTCTTTTACAGGCATGTTCGATGAACGAAATATTTTTGGTGCCAACGACCACGCCCGCGCCTCCCACGCTGACGCCGTTCAGCCCTTCCACGCCTTTGGATACGGTTACGCCGACTCATACCTCCACTCCTTTGCCATCAGCGACGGTCGTTCGCATCCCAACACAGGATCCAAGTCAGGTTGCACCGACCTTCATGCCTGTGCCGATCTATATTGATGGTAACACCGCCACGCCGATCGTTTCATCCACGCCTTTCCGACCTGGCGGTGGTTTTACACTCGTGACCGTCTCCGAAGGGCGTATCTATTGGGGTGGCTGCAAGCATAACCAAACCATCATTACAGCGCAAGTGGAAGAGACCGATGAAGTGACCAGCGTTGTCCTCTTTACCCGCGCGAAAGATGCCGAGTCTGAAGATTATACGCCGTGGACGAACGGTAATGTGATGTACAACAATGGCGGTGGCCGCTTCACATACAAGATGATCGGTAGTGAAGTGGAAGGTCACAACCATTATAAGAAGTTGTGGGTTTTCTTCCAACTGGTTGCCACCAATATCAAGGGCGAGGAGATCGGCCGCACCAAGATCTATACCGACCAGATCGCCATGTCACCATGCATGTGTCTTGATCCATCCACCGGCTGCCCGCCGACTGCCCAACCTGCCAAGCCATGAAAAAAATCAGCCTGTTCCTGCTCTTGATCGTTTTTTCCTTCGCCTGCTCGTTCAGCGATTTTGTGACCGCGCCAACCGCCACGCCGGGGCCGTCGGCAACTGCCACGCTGACCCCGCTCCCGACGGATACTCCACTTCCGCCTTCGCCGACCTTCACAACCACGCCCACCCTGGTCGGTTTCAAAGAACCGACAGCAACATCGGTTGAACCGACTGTCACCGAAGTGGTCAGTGTCACACCGCTGGCGATGATTACACCGAACTCCACCACGCCCGCCTTGCAAATGGACGGCTTTATTTTCATCAACACCTCCCTGACCGAGTTTTACAAAGGCACCATTTGTGAACCGTTCACGGTCAAGATCACTGCCCAGGTTCTTGACCGCGATGCGGTGAAATATGTGCTGCTGTTCGCGCGTTTCAAAAGCACCACTGCCGAACGGTACGGCAAATGGACCAGCATCCCAATGGAGACCATCGGCGCAGGCACCTACGTTCACGACCTGACCTCCGACCAGGTCAAGGAAGATGAATACTTCCAAAATGCATGGCTCGAATATCAGATTGTGGCGACAAACGCAGCCGGAACAGAGATCGGGCGCAGTGCTATTTTCAAAGAAAGAATCAAAATGCTCACTTGCGTCCCCACTGACACGCCTACGCCTGCCACAGTCAAACCGTAATGGATTTTCCTTCTGACTTCCTACGTTTTCTGACATCTGCTTCCCGCATCGTCATCCTGACCGGGGCTGGGGTCTCCCAGGAGAGCGGATTGCGCACCTTTAGAGACGCTCAAACCGGACTTTGGGCCCGATACAAACCTGAAGACCTTGCCTCCCCTGAAGCCTTTGCCCGTGATCCCAAACTGGTCTGGGATTGGTACGCGTGGCGGAGGGAAGCCATCAAAGGAGTGCGGCCCAACCCGGGGCATTATGCCCTAGTCGAGATGGAAGCGCGCGTTCCCGAGTTCACACTCATTACCCAGAACGTGGATGGTTTGCATCGTTTTTCGGGCAGTCAAAATGTATTGGAACTACACGGTAATATCCAGCGCGTTCGCTGTGCAAACTGTGGCACTTTCACCGAGACCTGGGGTGATGATACCGACTCAGTGCCCGTTTGTGATCTTTGTGGGGGATTGCTACGACCGGATGTGGTCTGGTTTGGCGAGCCACTGCCGCGCGCGGAGTTGGAATCCGCGGTGAAGGCATCGCGCGGTTGTCAGGTCTTTTTTTCCATTGGGACTTCTGGTGTGGTGCAACCGGCGGCATCCCTCGCTCATGCCGCGCGGAACAACGGTTCAGTGGTGGTGGAGATTAACGCCGAGCCGACCCCGCTGACTCCAAAAACAGATTTTGCTTTTCATGGCAGGTCGGGTGAGATCCTGCCGGAACTGGTCAAAGCAGTATGGGGATGGAAGCCTTGATCATTTTTCCTCGAACGTAAATTTCACGATCAACTCGTAATCGCCGGGCGCTTGTGAATTTGGGTCGCCTTCCACTTCCTCATTCACGTGCATCACGTATTGCAAGGTGTGCAGCCCCGCGGGGATTTTCCGCAGCCGAATTCGCCACACCCTGAATTCATAGTGTCCCCCGCCAGCCTCGCCGGACCAATCGGCGATGTTGAAGGCGGGCAGATCGACCGCATATCCGTCAATGTTGAGGTCCCATGTGCGTGCATTCCAAAGGGCATCGCGCAACTCCGGGGTGGGTGCTACGATGCCATTCCCAATGAACAATTCATCGGCCCATGGCACACTACACTCAACGGTTCGGGTGCCTGGTTCGGCTGGCATGGCTCCATCACAAAACTCCCAAATATCCTGCGAGTTCGAATGTCCATAACGGTTGACCCACATCGGACCGATCCGGTCGCTCGGCCAGAGTTTATCCGCCGGTCCGCAGGAGGCCAGAACGATCGCCAAGGCGAGGATGAAAAGGGCACAGTAGAACTTTTTCATTACGGTTTACAAAGGTTTACGGTAGATCGTATTTTTCTTGACCACCTGAAACCCGCAATCTTCATAGACCCGGGTAGCGCCGCTGGGGTTTTCAGAATCCACCCCCAGGGCAGATTGGGTCATGCCTTGTTCTTTTTGAACTAGCAGGCTGCGAATGATCAGCGCGCGGGCAACACCACGCTTACGCCACGGCCTGCCTACACTGATGAATTCGGTATAACCGCGTTTACGGTTAAACTTTGCATTCTGGCCATGGTCAATAAAGGTCCGCACCTGACCGGCAATTTGATCCGAAGCAACATCCCATACAACTTGCCACAGTTGTGGCTGGAAAATGGATTTGTCTCCTAACCAGGCCTGGTAATCTTCTTCCGTCGGCTCAGAAAAACCCCAGTGATCGCGGAAGGCTTCGTTGGATGCATCCCATATTTTGCGGTAATGATCCGGCTGCACCGGGCGGACTTCTAGGCCTTCAGGCAATGGAAAGTCAGGGATGTTATCCAGCGTGGGTCGGACCATTTCATGGAAGTATCGGATCGGCTGGTAGCCGTTTTTCTGCAGCATAGCGGCTACACCGGCCTCATATTGGGTGGTGAATGCCTGAAAAAATTTTTCCTTTTCGGGCGGGTGATGGATGGCGGCGACCTCACGCATGCGGTTCTCCACCCATTGCAAAACAGTCTGGCCGATGCCTTTGCGCCTCCAAGCGGGTACCAAGAATCCGACAAAGCCATAAAGATAGGGTCCGTCATTCTGTTCCTGATACCACCAGCCGCGCGAATACCCGATCACTTCGTCGTTAACCTCGGCAAAGATCATGTCATGATATGGATCGCAGTTCGTTAAGTGGGCATATCCGTTGGCCAAATTCTCGATCGTATCTGCGCGTTCGATCTTGTCTGCATCGGCGCTGGCAGCTATGGCTTTGAGCATTGCCGGGTAATCAACCTCCCCGCGAAAGTGACGAAATTTTAAGCCGGGAATGGCTGGGGCTTCACGTACCAAAATCAGGTCATTACTCATAAAGTGCCTCCTACCTTATATTCCATAATTATGACACGATTTACTTCGACGGGGATTGGTCAATCCAGGATGCGCACATCCGGGAAGTAGATGGTGGGGAAGGAGAAATTCGTCTGGGCAAACTTCCAGCCTTCCGCTTCGCGCACGACGACGGCGGTGAACCTCAACGCCCAGACGAATTTCTCGCCGCGGCGAATCTCGTAGACCGTATTCGTGCCGCCGCGCAGGATGTAATGTAGCTTTTGCTCGGCAGGCAGGGTGGAGTTATCGATGAAGTCTCGCACGAAGTTTAAATAGGACGCGTAATTCTCTTCACCAATAGTCTGCGAAACGGTGGCTGTGGCGGCCACCCAGCCCACATCTGCGCGGGTATTGATCGTGGCTGATTCCAGATCCAGCCGCAGGTTGCCCCAGGATTCCCAGTCACCCCGTACCAGGTCCCGGGCTGAAGCGCGGCCCTGGTACCATTCATATTCCCCGGGTTTGATGCCGTTCGTCCCAATGACCTCTGCATCGGCAGTGAATAGTTCCATAAAAGCGTCCAGATTGTCGGGGTCTCGTTTTGTATATCCGTCTTGAAATATTTGCAGTAGTGTGTTGATCTCTTGTTGTGAGTTCATGCAGGCTCCATGGATGGTTCGATCATTCCCACGCCGCGGTCAGTGACCTCAACTGCGGCGCGACTTTGGATTCGAGTTCCGGCATGTCCGCAGCTTCTCCCAAAAGCGCTTCGATGACGCAACCGAGCGCGCGTAGAAGTTCTTCGCGTTCCAGCGTAGCGACCAGGCAGGGTTTGAAGGCTTCCAAAGTTTCAGCGGGGAGGTCGTCAAATCCGCGGCCGTTCCTGGCGGGCAGGCTGCGCCGCAGGCAGGCCAGGTGCAGGGCGTAGTTCCGTGTCTCGCTGATCCAGTACTCAGCCTGCCAGGTTCGTCCGCGTTCGAGGCAGAAGCGCGCACGCAAAGCGTGATGGACGGCATAACCGAAGAGTTCATGTGCGGGCGGCGGTTGAAGGTACTCCCTCTCCACGGCTTTGCCAAAGAGAAGTTTGAACCTGGGACTGGTCGCGCCAAACTTTGCTGCAGGGGTGAAGGACAGGTCGAATTGCAGGCAGCCGGGCAGCAAAAAGACCCGATAGATGGATGGCCCACTGGGCAGGTCGAAGAGGTGGGCAGCGTCGAATTCTTCCTGGAGGGAGTGAGTCCACTCCTGGAGCACAGCCTGAAGCGGCTGG
>DAOQBX010000106.1:0-6046 GCA_035340155.1 Anaerolineales bacterium
AAGCCGCACATGCCACAAGAAGTAAACTATGCAGCCATCCTGACTCAGTTCAACATTCTTCAACGGGTGGCCCGCAATGAGATCGATGAGGTTTGGATCTTTGGTTTCCCGCATGCCGGGTTTTACGAGTCGATCATGGGTGGACCGGGCGCATTCTGGTGCAACGCCCCCCCCATAGTAAATACTTCCGCCAGCAAACGCCGGTTCGTGATCATGGGCTTTTCCTATGAACGCTATATCGGCGAAATGCTGGAAGCCTACGGTCACCGCGCCGAGTCGATCATGGAGAAGACTTTCAGCCGGTTAAGCGGCGACGCGAACTTGTGGAAGCGCTTCATCCGCTACGAAAAGTCAATGCCGGGAAAATCCGCCTGCGGCAACATACATTACGCTCCCAATAGCAAGGTGGATTATGACTGGGGCAATGCCATGCCGGTCCAAAGCGAATGTTATGACTGGCTATTGAATTTTCCGACATTCAAAGGGGATATCCGCACGGTGGATTCAACAGAGTGGGGTCGGGGCGAAATCCGAGCCCACCACAAATGGTGGTTCAACCACTTTCCGCGCGTGGCCGGGCGCAAGAACGGCATCCACAACAATTGGTGGCAGTATGTCACGGCCCCGCAATCTGTCATCATCTGACAAAGAAAAACGCATCCTTAACGGTTGCGTTTTTTTATCTCTCTTTTACGATTCGGATATTTCTTCAATGATATGATGTACCCCGTGTCTTCCATGGCGCATCGAATAAAATATAATAGATGATCATGGTCATGAGACCTGCATTATATATCCCACTGACTTATTTGCTGGCTACGATTCCCTACATCTGGCTGGCTATCATTGCCTGGCGCAGACGACCGGCTGTGGCGGTGGAACCGTTCGCACAGGCCATGGTCTGCATGGCCATTTGGACGTTCACGTACAGTATCGAACTATTTTCCCAGGATATTACAACCAAACTCATCTGCACCCAGATCGAATTTCTTGGGATCATCGGTGTACCGGTCTTCTTTCTGCGCTTCACCGTGGAATACACTGGAAACCAGCACCTGCTGACACTAAAGACGCGCATGTTGATCTGGATCCTGCCGCTGGTCACCCTGATCATTGCCTGGACGAACTCCTTCCACCATTTAATGTGGACCCATGAAACCTTGATCGAATCGCCCGTGGGGTTGAAATTGCTTGACCTCATATTGGGGCCTTTCTTCTGGCTGCTGGCCGTCTACTCTTACGTTCTTTTGGCAGCGGCTTGTGTCCTGCTCATTATGGAACTTGTCCGCAGGCCCGGTATTTACCGTGCGCAGATCAGTTTCATTGTTCTCAGTATTGTCATTCCATCGCTCGGTAGCGTTATCTTCGTTTCGGGTTTTGGTCCGTTCCACGATCTGGATATGACGCCGCTATTCTTTTTACCGACTGCTCTCGGGTTGTTCTGGGCGATCGCCAAATACAAACTGCTGGACATCCTGCCGCCCGAACATATCACCATTTTAAAAAGCATGAAGGATGGGGTGGTGGTATTAAATTCACAGGATCGCATTCTATATCTCAACCTTGTGATGGAAAAGTTGCTCGGCCGCTCGGAGGGGGAGGTCATTGGCCAGCCCCTCTCCAAGATATCCGCTTTGTATTATGAAAAACTTGAGCCGTATCTTTCCGGCGCCGATCAGCGGGTGGAGATCAAGGTTGGGGATGGCAATCAAGCCAAGATCTTCGAGGTGACCGTATCCCCCATCCAGCAAGGGAAACCCAGAACAGCGCGAAGCATGGATCGCATGGTCATGCTGCATGACGCCACACGGCGCAAAGAGACCGAGGCATTGCTGCGGCGGAAGGATGCGATCATGTCCTCCATCAGCACGGCAACCGCCCAATTTCTCAAAGCGTCCACTTGGGAACACAATATCCCCGACGTGCTCAAAGTGCTGGGGCAGTCTGCAGATGTCAGCCGGGTATCCGTGGTGATGAACTATCAGGAGAACGAAGGAGGCACGGTGTTCGCAAGCCTGTGCTACGAATGGAGCGCGCCAAATATCGTTTCCCAACTCAATAATCCGAGCCTGATCTATACCCCCTTAAGTCACCTAGGGTTAAGCCGATGGACAAATATCCTCTCAAACCGAGAACCGATTCTTGGGCAGGTTGACGACTTCCCTGAAGAGGAAAAAGTATTCCTGAAAACGCTCGGCACTCTCTCGCTTGTTGTCGTGCCCATCTTCGCAGAAAATCATTGGTGGGGATTCATCATGTTCGAAGAATGCGAACGGGAACGGCAATGGTCACCTGTGGAGATTGAAGCCTTCGAAGCGGTTGCCAATATCTTCGGGGCGGCAGAGGCTCGTGCACGTGCCGAGCAGCAAATCGTTCGCCGTCAGCACGCCCTCAGCCTCCTTCACCAGATCGTGACTGTATCCCTGCAGGCCAAGGAATTGGATGAAATGGCCGATATCGTAGTAAACCGCTTGAGGGAGTTGATCGGCGCGGACGGATGTTTCATCACCCTGTGGGATGAAGAACATCAGCGACCCATTCCCCTTGTCGCCTACGGGATTCCCAAAGAAAAATATGCCGCTATTGAGATCCAACCTGATCAACGCAACTTCACGGCATCTGCTCTGAAGGCCGGGCATACCCTGGTAGTGGAAGATACCGAAACCACTTCCTTCGCAGAGCCAGAGATCGTCCACCTGTTTCCTTCCAAATCGGGCATCGTTTTGCCCCTGATCGCCGACAAGAAAAATCTGGGCGCCATTATTCTTGCTTTTAATAAAAAACAATCTTTCTCAAACGATGATATCTCCATCTGTGAACAGGCCGCAGCCCTGATCGCACTGGCCCTGGAGAAATTCCAATCGGTGGATGAGGCCAAACGCCGTGCAGACACCTCCGAGAAACTCCGCAAAGCCAGCCTGGCTGTCGCCGAAAAACTCGAAATGGATCAAACCGTTTCTCATATCCTCGACCAATTAAGGCAGGTCGTCCCGTACGATAGCGCATCGGTTCAATTGATCCAAGGCAATGAGTTGGTTATCGTAGATGGGCGGGGTTGGGATAATCCAAAGGATGTACGCGGCATGCGATTCGTCATCCCGGGGAACAATCCCAACAGTGTTGTCATCCAGACCGGCAAACCCTATCAGCTGCCTGAGGTTTGGAAAGTATATGAACAGTTCAACCACCCCCCCCATAACCACATCCGCTCCTGGCTCGGAGTGCCCTTGATCGTCCAGGAAAAGGTGATCGGCCTGCTCGCCATCGATAGTTCCGAGCCCAATCATTTCAGAGATAAAGATATTCAGACAGCCACAGAATTCTCCAACCAGGTCGCAGTTGCATTGGAGAATGCCCGCATCTACCAGGAAAGCCAGACCCAGGCCATCACCGATGTATTGACCGGTGTGTACAACCGGCGCGGTATCTTCCAACTTGGCGAATTCGAGTTCCAACGCTCGCGGCGTATTTCCCGCCCGTTTTGTATATTAATGATGGATATCGACCATTTTAAACAAGTCAACGATCAATACGGTCACAGCGCAGGCGACCAGGTCTTGCACGAATTTGCAAAACGCAACTCAGGCAACCTGCGCACCACCGATCTCATCGGCCGGTATGGCGGCGAAGAATTCATGGTACTCCTGCCAGAGACAGGCCTCGAGGCTGCACGTGCAATTGCCGAACGTATGCGCATGGCCATTATGAATTTCCCCTTCGATACAGAAAAGACTGGCTTGCGGATCACATCCAGTTTTGGAGCGGCGGAAGCAGAAGGAAATGACACCTTCCTCGATCTGATCGAAAAAGCCGACGCCGCTCTATATCAGGCAAAAAGGAACGGAAGAAATTGTGTGGTCGCCTACGGGATGATAGATGGCCTGCCTCAAACTGCAGACCACTCCTGATACAAGCCCAACCGGCCGTTTTCCCCATCTGACAAGAAAGACGCCTCAACCTTCATTTGAACCTGCCCGGCCAACCAGAGCAGTTCCTCCGCTGAAAAGTGATGCACATAGCGCAGACCCAGGCCCTGGCTGCGCCAGTCCAGCAGGTAATCTCCCTCATCCACATCCTCATCCTTCAAACCCGCCTTGCTCCATGGCTGGACCCTGGCCTTGAGTTTTTTGCTGTTCAAGAACTGCCAATTGGAGAGGTGGAACTTCCCGCCCAATTTCAATAGACCCTTCACCGTTCCCAGGATGCCCAGCCGCATCTCTGTGGAAGGGATATGATGCAAAGTGGCGAACATCGTCACTAGAGACCAGCGCGCGCGGACAACGGCCAGTTGGTTCTCTGCCGAAGAGAGCGCGGAAAGATCCATCTCCCAGAAATCAATTCCCGGTGTGGCATCCGCCTCCCGAAGCAGGGGCAGGCTGAAGTCCACGCCCAGAAGCGCTGCCTGATGACCGCGCGAATGAAGTTCGCAGAGGAAGTTCCCATTGCCACACCCAAGGTCAAGCACAGATTCATCGGGAGAAATGGATTCAAAAATCCGCCGGACGCCGGGCTGCAAACGCTGACGAGTGGCTGAGAACGAGCGGCCGAACTGGCTGTAAAACTCGCGGTTGATCTCAAGCAGGCGGGTGGCAATATTGCGGTTCATACCATGATTATACACAGCGCGAGTTACACCATGTGATTTGGTGCAATTGCGATCAGCTCCCTGACTGACGGTATAATCTCCGCATGTTATCGGTACAGGAACTGGAAAAATATGCCGGGGACTTTGAGGCAAGAACACCTCAGGAGATCATCCAATGGGCGGTGGATACGTTCTGGCCGGATGTGGCCATGAGCTCCTCTTTTCAGACCCAATCCATGCCGCTGCTGCATATGGTCTCACAGGCCACACAAGCCCTCCCCATATTTTTTCTTGATACCGGTTATCATTTTTGGGAGACGTTGATGTTCCGCGAGCGGATCATCGCTGAGTGGGGTCTCAACGTCATCGACCTGCACCGCGATTCACGTTGGGATGTGTTTGCCCGCCAGCGCACCCGTACGCTGCCCATCGACGACCCGAATCTGTGCTGCTATTTGCACAAGGTCCAGCCGATGCAGGCGGCGCTGCAAAACGTGAAAGCATGGATCACCGGCATCCGCCGCGACCAGACCTCGGTGCGGTCACAGGCTAAGATTCTCGAGATGCAGGAGGATGGTCTGGTGAAGGTCAACCCGCTGCTAAATTGGACCCGGACAGATGTGGAACGATACAGCGAAGAACATCACCTGCCTGCGCATCCCCTGTATGAAAAGGGATATCGCAGCGTGGGCTGCGCTCCCTGCACCATCGCCATCGGTGTGGACGATGACGAGCGCGCAGGCCGCTGGGCCGGGCGCGGTAAGATCGAGTGCGGCCTGCATACTGAGATGTTCAAACACAAGAACATCGACGAAGTGAAACAGAATTTTCAATTGGAGATCAAGTAGGGGCGGCCCTGCATTGGGATCCAGGTGATCTATGCCGCTGGGCGGGTCACCCTTACTTATATAAACTCATGGAATTTACCGAGAAGCGTCAACACTGGAAGAAACTTAACGCGCTGACCCCAAAAAAGATGGAGTTGGCTCACTTTCTGCTGGAAAGAATCCGCGCAGGAGAAGATGTCATGTCGCTGCTGCGGAGGCATCCCTTGGAAGGCGGCGGGTATTTGAACAAGGCTGCCCTGGTGGCAGCCTACGAGCAGATGGTTACAAGCGGGAGGATGGAAGCGGATAACGCCCTGTTGGAAAAGATCCGCATGAAGCCAATGCGTACCCTCTCAGGAGTGACCACGGTGACGGTGCTGACCAAGCCGTACCCCTGCCCCGGCAAGTGCATCTTCTGCCCCACCGATGTGCGCATGCCCAAGAGTTACCTGCCCGATGAACCCGGTGCGATGCGCGCGCTCGAACACCAATTCGACCCATTCACACAGGTCGAGTCGCGCATCCGCGCTTTGAAGAATCTCGGCCACCCCACCGACAAAATCGAGTTGCTGATCCTGGGCGGCACATGGTCTTCGTATCGCCGTGATTACCAGGAGTGGTTCATCGGCAGGTG